>SIRV01000133.1 GCA_004366195.1 Actinomycetota bacterium | reverse complement strand
GAGGCGCTGCGGGGCGTGAGCTTCGGCGTCGAGGAGGGCGAGGTGTTCGGGATCGCGGGCCCGAACGGTGCGGGGAAGTCGGTGCTGTTCGCATGCATCGCGGGCTTCTACCGGCCGAGCGCGGGATCGGTCCGGCTGGCGGGTGAGGACATCGTGGGTCTCGGCCCCCACCAGATCTGCCACCGCGGCCTCGTGCGGACCTTCCAGACCCCCGCCCTCTTCCACTCCCTCAGCATCCGCGACAACGTCCGCATCGGCGCCCGGTTCGGCGGTGCGAGGGAGGACCGGGTCGAGGAGATCCTGCGGTTCCTCGATCTCGGACCCGCGGCCGAGCGACGCGCCGCGAACCTGGACCTGTTCACCACCAAGTGCGTCGTCCTGGCTGCGGCGCTCGCCACCGGGTGCCGGGTACTGCTGCTCGACGAGCCGATGGCCGGGTTCTCGTTCGGGGAGGTGGAGCGGTACCTGGATCTCGTGGCAGAGATCCGACGGACCTGGGGCGTGACGGTCCTCATCATCGAGCATCTGCTCGACGTCCTGATCGGCGTCTCCGATCGCATGATGGTCCTCCACGACGGGCAGGTCCTCTTCAGCGGACCGCCGGAGGACGTCCGTCGGCACCAGGGGGTCGTGGACGTGTACCTGGGCGGTGGGATGGAGGCCTGAGGTGCTGCGGGTCCGCGACGTGACGAGCTCGTACGGAGACATCCAGGTCCTGCGGGGCGTGTCCCTCGACCTCGGGGACGGGGAGATCGTCGCCCTGCTCGGGCCGAACGGCCACGGCAAGAGCACCCTGCTCAAGGCCGTCGCCGGCGTCCATCCCGCGACCGGCGGCTCGATCGAGCTCAACGGCGAGGAGATCCGGACGGAGCCCCCGCACCGCATCGTGGAGCGCGGGGTCGCCTACATCCCCGAGGAGCGCTACCTGTTCCCCGACATGACCGTGTTCGAGAACCTCCGGCTCGGCGCGTACACGCGGAGGGCGCGCGAGCGGTTCGCGGAGAACCTCGCCTTCGTGTACGAGATCTTCCCGCGCCTCCGCGAGCGCCGCGACCAGGCCTGCCGCTCCCTGAGCGGGGGCGAGAGCCGGATGGTGGCGATCGCACGCGGTCTGATGAGTGGGGCCCGGGTGCTGCTCGTCGACGAGCCCTCCATCGGGCTCGCGCCCGCCCTCAAGAAGGACGTCTACGAGGCGATCCGGAACATCAACCGGCAAGCGGGGATCTCGGTGCTCCTGGTGGAGCAGGAGATCGAGTACGCGCTGCGGCTGGCCGAACGCGCCTACCTGCTGAAGAAGGGGACGATCCTGTTCGAGCGACCGGTGTCCGAGCTCGACGTCGCCCACGTGAAGGAGGCGTACTTCTAGCCGTGGATGCGTTCCTGAACTCCCTCACGAGCGGTCTGATCGTGGGGTCCCTCTACGCCATCATGGCGATGGGACTCACGATCCTCTACGGCGTCAGCCACGTCTTCAACTTCGCCCACGGGCACGTCGCCGTGGTGGCCGCCTACCTGGTCTGGTTCGTGGCCGACCGGCTCGGTCTCAGCCTCCCGGTCGGGATCGTCGCGGCCCTGCTGGTGATGATCGCCCTCGCGGCCGGCACGTACTGGGGCGCGATCCGCGGCCTGCTCAGACGGTCCGAGTGGGCGTTCGGCACGCTCCTGTTCACCTTGGGGCTCGCGATCCTGGCCGAGTACGCGCTCCTCGAGCTCTTCGGGCCACGCGTGAAGTCCGTCCCGGCCGTCCTGCAGGGAAGCGTGCGGCTGTGGTTCGGCCGCCTCACCCTGAACGACCTCTTCCTCATCGCCGCCTCGGTGGTCCTCATGCTGCTCGTCGGCGCCTTCCTCAAGCGGACGCTCACCGGCCAGGCCATGCGGGCCGTGGCGCAGTCCCTGCCCGGCGCGCAGGTCGTGGGCATCGACATCGACCGCATCTACGCGGCGACGTTCGTCTTCGCCTTCGTCATGACCGGCCTGTCCGGCGTCCTGCTGGGCACGAAGACCTACATGACCCCGCACATCGGATGGGAGTGGATGATCAAGGGGTTCGTGATCGTGGCCTTCGGCGGTCTGGGGAGCGTGCCGGGCGCCATCCTGGCGGCGTTCCTCCTCGGCGTCGTGGAGGCGCTCGTCACGCTGTTCCTCGGCGCCATCTGGATCTGGCCGGCGTGGCTCGTCACGTTCATCGTCGCGCTGTGGATCCGCCCCGAAGGCATCCTCGGGGGGCGGTCGGGGTGAGCACGGTGTGGCGCCGGGCGATGCCGCTCGTCCGTCCGCGGTACCTGCTCCTGGCCGCGGTCGGGGCTTTCCTCGCCGCCTGGCCGTACCTGGGGGCGGACCGGTTCGTCCTCCACGTCGCCGGCCTCACGCTCGTCTGGGCCGTCGTCGCCTCGTACTGGAACCTCACCAACGGGTTCGCTGGTATCACCTCCCTCGGGAACATGGGGTTCTTCGCCATCGGGGCCTACACCTCGGCCGTCCTGGCCAAGGAGCTGGGCCTCACCCCCTGGGTGACCATGCCCCTCGGCGCGCTCGTCACGACCGCCCTGGTGACCGTCCTCGTGGGCCTTCCCGTGCTGCGGCTGCGCGGGATCTACATCGCGCTGCTGACGCTCGCGTTCGCCGACGCGCTGCCGTCGGTCATCACGATCTTCCGCACGTGGACCGGCGGGGGGATCGGGCTGCTCGGGATCCCGGAGCTCCTCGAGGACCTGGAGAAGTGGCAGGCCTACTACTTCGCGCTGGTCTTCTTCGTCGTGGCCCAGGTGACCCTGCTCCTCGTGGTCCGCGGTGCACCGGGATTGGCGTTCGTGGCCCTGCGCGACTCGGAGGCGTTCGCGCAGGCGCTCGGGGTGGATCGGTTCAAGGAGGGCCTCCGCGTCTTCGCCATCTCCGCGTTCTTCACGGGATTCGCCGGGGCGCTCTACGCGCACCTGCTCGGGCAGATCTCCCCGGCGATGCTCGGGATCGAGCAGTTCCTCATGGTGATCTCGATGTGGATGCTGGGCGGGGCGGGGACGCTCCTCGGCCCCGTGCTGGGCGCGGCGATCATCACGTTCGGGAACGAGTACCTGCGCGTGGCCGGCTCCCTGCGTCTCGGTCTGCTCGGCCTCGCGATCGTGGTCACGGTGCTGTTCTTCCCCGGGGGGATCATGCAGCTCCTCGGCGGGGCGCGGAGGGCCCTGGCCCGCTCCCGAGGCTCGGGGCGCGCATCGCCGCGAACGCCCGGCGCCGCCGAGGCGGCCGCGGCCCCCGCGGGACGGACCTCGGAGGAGGGACGGTGATGTGGCCGGAGGGGCGGGCGGCGGCGGCCGCCTTCACGTTCGACTTCGACGCCGAGGAGGTCTGGATCGGGGAGGATCCCGAGAACGCCCACCGGCCCGGCGTGCTCTCCCAGGGCACGTACGGCGCCAAGGTGGCGGTCCCGCTGATCCTGGAGCTCCTCGAGCGTCGTGGGGTGCGCGCCACCTTCTTCATCCCCGGACGGGTGGCCGAGCGGCATCCGGGTCGCGTCCGCAGCATCATCGAGGCGGGGCACGAGGTGGGCCACCACGGCTACACGCACACCTCGCCGACGAAGCTGACCCCGGAGGAGGAGGAGGCCGAGCTGGTGCGGGGGAAGGACGTGCTGACCTCCCTCGGCGCCGAGGTGCGCGGCTACCGCTCGCCGTCGTGGGACATCAGCCCGCATACGCTGCGACTGCTGGAGGCGCACGGCTTCACCTACTCCTCGCAGTTCATGGACGACATCCGGCCCTACCGGCACGAGGGCTCGCCCATCGTCGAGGTCCCGATCCAGTGGATCCTGGACGACGCCCCGCACTTCTGGTTCGACGGGGCGACGTGGACGAAGAAGATCTCCACGCCGTCCGAGTTCTACGAGATCTGGGAGGCGGAGTTCCTGGGGATCCGCCGGTTCGGGGGCGCCTGCGTGTTCACGATGCATCCGCAGATCATCGGACGGCCGGGACGGCTCCCGGTCCTGGAGCGCATGCTCGACCTCGTCCTGGGTTGCGACGACGTGTGGGTGGCCACGGCGGGAGAGATCGCGGAGCGGGCGCCGTGAGGGCGCTCGTGACCGGCGGGGCCCGGGGGCTCGGCAGGGCGGTGGCGGAGCGGCTCGTCCGCGACGGCGGCGACGTGGCGCTCCTCGACGTGGACCCCGAGGTGGAGGGGACCGCGCGGGAGGTCGCCGCGCTGCGCCCGGGGTCGCGGGTGCCGGCCATCGTGGGGGACGTGGCACGGGAGGGGGACGTCGAGCGGACGGTCGACGAAGCCGCCGCCGCGCTCGGCGGCCTCGATCTCCTGGTCAACAACGCGGGCATCGGCGGCTCGACGGCGCCGCTCGTGGAGACCTCGGTGGAGGAGATCCGGCGGGTGATCGAGGTCAACCTGATCGGCGCCGTCCTCGTCGCTCGCACCGTGGCCCGGGTCATGATCGGGCAGGGCGCGGGCGGCTGCATCGTCAACATCGGCTCCATCTTCGGTCAGCAGGGCGTCGCGGGGGCCGCGGCGTACTGCGCCTCCAAGGGCGGGGTCGCGCTCCTCACGCACTCGCTCGCCCTCGAGCTCGCGCCGTACGGGATCCGCGTGAACACCATCGCGCCAGGGAACATGGCGACCGAGATGCACTTCCAGGACCTGCGCGAGCGCGCCGCGGCGAGCGGGCGCACCTTCGAGGAGGAGGTGGCGCGCGTGGTGGCGACGATCCCGCTCGGTCGCCACGGCACCGGGGAGGACGTCGCCGGCGCCGTCGTCTGGCTGGCGTCGCCCGACGCAGCGTACGTGACGGGACAGACGATCGGTGTGAACGGGGGGGTGCTGCTCACGTGAGGGCCCGCTTCGAGGGCCGACGCGCCCTCGTGACCGGGGGCGGCTCGGGGATCGGGCTCGCCACGGCCCGCGTCCTCCGCGCGGAGGGCGCGGGGGTGGCGTTGTGGGACCGCAACGAGGACCGGGTCACCATGCGCGCCGACGCGGCGGCGGTCGTGGCCGACGTGGCGGACCCCGATGGGGTCGCGGCGGCCGTGGGCGCGGCCGAGGAGGCCCTCGGGGGACCGCCCGATCTGGTCGTGAACGCCGCGGGCGTCTACCGGTTCGGCGATGCGTTGGAGCTCGGCGCGGAGGCATGGTCAGAGGTCCTCGACATCAACCTCCTCGGCTCGTTCCTCGTCGCGAGGGAGGCGGCGGCGCGACTGCGCGCGGCAGGTGCGGGAGGGTCGATCGTGAACATCGCGTCGGTGGCGGCCCTGGTCGCCGACCGCGTCGAGCCCGCCGTGCACTACAACGCGAGCAAGGCCGGGGTGGTGGCGATGACCAAGCAGCTCGCGGTGGAGTGGGCGCCCTACGGGATCCGGGTGAACGCGGTTTGCCCCGGACCGATCCTGACCCCGATGCTGCGCCTGAGCGACGACGAGGAGGTGGCGGAGCGGTACGCACGGGAGCACATCCCGCTCGGTCGGTTCGGACGTCCCGAGGAGGTCGCCGCGGTGATCGCGTTCCTGTCGTCGGAGGAGGCCTCGTACGTGACGGCAAGCATCGTGACGGTGGACGGGGGGCTGACGGCGCTATGAGCGGCTCGCGGACCTTCCCCCACGTGCGCGTCGCAGGGGGGCCGTACGAGCGAGGGCGCGCATACGGCGAGCAGGCGGCGCAGCGGGTCGCGCGCTCGGTGGAGGCCTACCGCGGCGTCTTCCGGGAGTTGGCCGGCCTCGACGTCGAGGGTGCGAGGCGACTCGCGGCGTCCTTCGAGGAGCCGATCCGTGCGTTCCGTCCTGGGTACCTCGAGGAGATCCGGGGCATCGCGGAGGGGGCCGGGGTCCCTTACGAGGACGTGCTCGCGATCAACGTCCGGACCGAGGTCATGTTCGCGGCGCGGGCGCGGTCGGCCCAAGCGACGAGCCGGCCCGCGGGATGCAGCGCCTTCGCCGTGCTCCCCGAGGCGAGTGCCGAGGGTCACACGCTGATCGGGCAGAACTGGGACTGGCTGCCGCACTGCTTCGACACGGTCGTCGTGCTCGAGGTGCAGCAGCCCGACGCGCCCGACTTCGTGACGGTCGTGGAGGCCGGGTTGCTCGCCAAGACCGGGATGAACTCCTCGGGGATCGGGCTCGCCACGAACGCGCTGGTGACCGACGCGGACCTCGGCGAGCCCGGCGTTCCGTACCACGTCCTGCTCCGGGCGATCCTGGACTGCGAGACGCTGTCGGACGCCTACGCCGCGCTGATGGAGCGACCCCGGGCCTCGTCCGCCAACTACCTCATCGCCCACCGGGACGGGATCGCCGTGGACGTCGAGGCGGCGCCGGGCGACTTCTCGCGGATGTCCCTCGTGTTCCCCGAGTCGGGCGTCCTGCTCCACACGAACCACTTCCTGGCGCTCCCTCCGGGGCTCAGGGACGTCTCGCTCTGGGCGATGCCGGACAGCCCGCTCCGGCTCGAGCGTCTGCGGACGGCCGTCGCCGCCGCCGCGTCGGGCGGACTCAGCCTGGAGGCTTTCGGCGCGATGCTGGCCGACCACGCCAACTACCCCTCCGGGGTGTGCTGCCACCCCGACCGACGCATGCGGCCGGCCGACCAGGGGGCCACGGTCGCCTCCGTGCTCATGGACCTCGACGCGCGGGAGCTGCGGATCGCGGATGGCTACCCCTGCACGACGCCGTACCGCCGCGTGGACTACGGGGCGTTCCTCTCCAAGCCGTCGCCGGTCCGCGAGGACGAGCCGAGGGCGGGGTGAGCTCGGTTGCGCTTCGGCTTCGGCCTGATCACGTGCGAGCAGCATCCCGCGGACCGGCGATCGCCGCGGGAGATCTACGCGCACGCGCTCGCCCTCGCCGAGGAGGCCGAGCGCATCGGGTTCGACTCGGTATGGGTCTCCGAGCACCACTTCATCGACGACGGGTACCTCCCGTCGCTGCTCCCCATGTGCGCTGCGATCGCCGCCCGGACCCAGAGGGTCACCGTCGGAACGGGGGTCCTCCTCGCGCCGCTCCACGACCCGATCCGGGTAGCCGAGGACGCAGCCGTGGTCGATCTGATCTCCGGCGGACGGCTGATCCTCGGCCTCGGCGCGGGATGGCGCCGGGAGGAGCTCGACGCCTTCGGCGTGCCGGCCCGTCAGGCCGGCCCGCGCCTGGAGCGCAGCGTCCGCGTCCTGCGTGAGGCGTGGTCGCCCGAGCTGGCGAGGGAGGGCTACCCCGGGGTCGCCGTCACGCCCAAGCCGACCGGCGGGGGCCCGCCGATCTGGATCGGCGCCCTGTCCGAGACGGGGGTCCGTCGCGCCGGGCGGATCGCTGACGGGTTCCTTGCCACGGAGGTGACGCCCGAGTCGTTCGCGCGGCAGGTGCGTTGGGCCGCGGAGGAGCGGGAGCGCGCGGGCCGAGGGGCCGAGCCGTTCGTGAACGCGGCCGTCGTGTCGGTCTTCGCCTGGCCGACGGAGGATGCGTGGGAGCGGGTCCGCGACAGCCATCACTACGTGGTGTGGAAGTACGTGGACATGGAGGACGCCCGCGGGCGGACCGGCCCTCCGGCGACGCCGCCCCCGCTGTCCGCCAGCGAGGAGGAGGAGCTGCGACGGCAGATCCTCGTCGGGCGCCCGGACGAGGTGGCGGAGCAGCTCGGTCGTTTCCGCGACCTCGTGGACGCGAGGTCCACATCGTGGGCCCGCCTCTACTGGCCCGGACTCGATCCGGCGGTGCAGGAGGAGGCGCTCGCGGTGTTCGCCGAGGGCGTCGTGCCGCAGCTCCGGTGAGGGACCGAGGAGGGAGCGATGCCCGGATGGATGGTGGGGATCGACGTCGGCGGCACCTTCACCGACGGCGTCGCGGTAGCGAGGGACGGGAGCATGAGGGTGGCGAAGGTCCCCTCGACCCCCGCCGATCCCTCGGTGGGGCTCCTCGCCTGTCTGCGTCGGCTCCGCGACGACGGGGTGGACGACGTCGATCTGCTGTTCCACGGAACGACGGTGGCGACGAACGCGATGCTGACGGGCATCCCGACCCGTGTGGTCCTCCTCGCGACGGAGGGGTTCCGAGACATCCTGAGCTACCGGACCGGGAGCAGGCCGCGCCTCTACGATCTGCGTCAGCCCCGCCCGAGCGAGATGGTCCCCCGTCGGGACCGGCTCGAGGTCCGCGAGCGGCTGTCGAGCCTCGGCGAGGTCGTCGTCCCCTTCACGGATGAGGAGATCCGTCGCGTCGTGGATGCGACGGCCGCCAGGTCGCCGGAGGCCGTGGCGGTCGCCTTCCTCTTCAGCTACCTGGACGATCGGCACGAACGCGCCGTGGGACGGGCGCTGCGCGAGCGGTTGCCGGACGTTCCGGTCGCCCTCTCCTCGGAGGTGGCGAGGGAGTTCCGCGAGTACCCGCGGACGGCTACCACGGTCCTGAACGCGGCGCTCCGTCCCGTGGTCGGACGGTACCTGAGGACCGCGGCGGCCGGCCTCCGTCAGCTGGGGATCGACGCTCCCTTCCTCGTGATGCAATCGAACGGGGGGTGCGTTCCGGCCGATCGCGCGGACCGGGAGGCTCATCGGCTGGTCCTCTCGGGGCCGACCGCTGGAGTGGCCGGGGCACTCGCCCTGGGGGCGCGGCACGGGCTGACGCGCGTGATCGCCTTCGACATGGGCGGGACCTCGCTCGACGTGTGCCTTGCCCAGGACGGCGTCCCGCCCGTGACCCCGGTGTTGCGGGCGAACGACCATCCGATCCTGGCGCCCACGGTGGACATCGTGACCGTGGGAGCGGGGGGCGGCAGCATCGCGAGCGTCGACCGCGCGGGACGGCTGCGGGTGGGGCCGCGGAGCGCGGGGGCGGATCCGGGGCCGGCCGCCTACGGCCGCGGCGGCACCGAGGCGACCCTGACCGACGCCTTCGTGGCGGCCGGGGTCCTCGGACCCGACACACCGCTCGCCGGCGAGCTGGCCCTCGACGTGGATCTCGCCGTCGAGGCGGTCGCGCGTGTCGGGGAAGGGTTGCGGCTGGACGCGCCCACGACCGCCGAGGGCATCATCGCCATCGCGGCGGCCCACGCCGCTCGGGCGCTCCGGAGGGTCTCGGTGGAACGGGGGCTCGATCCGCGAGAGTTCGTGCTCGTCGCCTTCGGCGGTGCCGGCCCCCTGCTCGCGGGGTGGATGCTGGAGGACCTGGGGCTCGGGGCCGTGCTGGTGCCCCCCCTGCCGGGGCTCTTCTCGGCCCAAGGGCTGCTGTCGACGAGCCTGCGGATCGACGATTCGCAGACGGTCCTGTCGGTGCTGGAGCCGAGGGTGGTCCGCGAGGCCACGGGTTGGTTCGGTCGGGCCGGCAGGCGGTTGTTGCGTCAGCTCCGTGAGGACGGCATCGATCCCGCGCGGACGCGGTTGGTGGGGTCGGTCGATTGCCGGTACCTGGGGCAGGGGTACGAGCTGAACGTCACGCTCCCGACGCTCGACGCGGCCGGGCTGCACGGGGTCGCCGAACGGTTCCACGAGCTGCACCTGCGGACATACGGTCACGCCGATCCCTCGGAACCGGTGGAGCTGGTGACCCTCCGGCTGTCGGCCTTCGGCGACCTGGATCGGCCGCCGCCGCCGGAGATCCCGCGCGGGGGAGCGCGCCCCCGCGCCGACGCGCTGGGTGGCGAGCGCCGCGTGCGGCTCCGTCGCACGGGGCGGCGCGTGCCCGTCTACCGCCGCTCGAGGCTCCGGGCGGGGAACCGGCTCCCCGGGCCGGCCATCGTGGACCAGATGGACGCGACGACCCTGGTCCTCGCGGGACAGGAGGCGACGGTCGACCGCGCCGGCAACCTCTGGATCCGTCGGGAGGGCGCACGATGAACCGACGCCGGCTGGACCCGATCACCTTCGAGCTGATCCACGCGGGGCTCCTGTCCGCCGCGGAGGAGATGGGGGGCGTGCTGAAGCGCTCGAGCTATAGCCCGATCATCCGCGAGATGGAGGACTTCAGCTGTGCGCTGTTCCGGGCGGACGGAGACCTCGTCGCCCAGGCCGACTACATCCCGGCGCAGCTCGGCGCCATGTCGCTGGTCGTGAAGTCGATCATCGAGCGCTGGGGCGAGGACATCGAGCCTCACGACGTGTTCCTCTGCAACCACCCCTACATGGGGGCGATGCACACCCCGGATCTGAACGTGATCATGCCGATCCACGTGGGCGGCGAGCTCTTCGCCTGGTCGGGAGCCACGGCCCACCACATCGACGTCGGCGGCGTGAACCCCGGGACCGAGGGCGCGAGCCTCACCCAGCTCTACGCCGAGGGGTTGGTGCTCCCGCCGGTGAAGCTGTACGAGGGGGGGCAGGAGAACCGGAACCTGTTCGGGATCGTGATGGCGAACGTCCGAGACCCGGTCTCCACCGCCTCCGACCTGCGGGCCCAGCGGGCCGCCTGCACGCTGGGGGAGCGACGCGTCCTGGAGCTCGTGGAGCGGTACGGATCGGCGCGGGTCCGGGCGGCATTCGACGAGGCGCTCGACGCTGTCGAGCGGATGACGCGGGCGGTGCTCCGCGAGCTCCCCGACGGGGAGGCGGAGGCCGAGGGGTTCCTCGACGACGACGGCGTCGGCGGCCCTCCCACACGGATCCACGCCCGCATCTGCAAGCGCGGGGATCGGATCACGGTGGACCTCTCGGGGAGCGCGCCACAGATCACCGGCGCTCTGAACGTGCCGTGGGCGAGCACGCGGGCCGCCGTCGTGTACGCGCTGCGGGCGATGACGGACCCCTCGATGACGACGAACGACGGCATGATGCGTCCGGTGGAGATCGTGTGCCCCCGGGGCACCGTGCTCAACCCGAACCCCCCGGCTGCGGTCTCGGTCCGCCACAACACGTGCCAGCGGCTCGCCGAGGTGCTCGTGCGGGCCTTGTCCGCCCTGTGGCCGGACCGGGCGGTGGCCAGCGGCACCGTGACGTTCTTCGACGTGAACCTGGAGAGCGTCTCGCCGCGCACGGGCCGGCCCTCGGTGATGATGGACGTCGTGGGGGGCGGCACCGGTGGTCATCCCCTCGGCGACGGTCTCGACGGGGTCGACACGTACATGTCCAACGTGGGGCTCCTGCCGGTCGAGGTGGCGGAGAGCGAGTACGCGGTGCGGATCCTCCGGACGGAGCTCGTGCCGGGATCGCAGGGGCTGGGGCGGTACAACGGCGGCCTCGGCCTGCGCCGGGAGTACCTCGTCCTGGACCGGCCCCAGACCGCGACGATCTACGGCGAGCAGACGAACCCCGCGTTCCGACCGCTCGGGGCGCACGGAGGCGGGGACGCGCGGGAGACCCGGATCTCCGTGTTCGGGCCGGACGGTCGGCGGATGCGCCTGCCCTCGAAGGTGACGCTCACCCTCCAGCCCGGCACCGTCATCCGCGTGGAGACGAGCGGGGGCGGCGGCTTCGGGGATCCGAAGGAGCGTGACCCGGAGCTGGTTCGGGCGGACGTCCTCGACGGGCGCACGATCCGAGGTCCGACGGGGGAAGGGACGTGCCTGAGGGGATCGCGCTCACGGGGGTCCGGCTCATCGACGGGCGCGGGGGCGACCCGGTGGAGCGCGCCGCCATCGTCGTGGAGGGCGACCGGATCGTGGCCGTGGGCCCGGAGGGCGACATCCCGCGCGTGCCGGACGTCCGCGTGGTGGACGCGACCGGCGCGACCGTGATGCCGGGGATCGTCGACGCCCACTGCCACCTCGGCGGGAACTCGTACCCCGAGGAGACGAACTGGGTCCTGGAGCCCGATCGCTTCCAGGCCATCGCGTCCGCGGCGCAGGCCGCCGCATCGGTCGGTCACGGGGTGACGAGCGTGCGGGACATCTCGGTGAACGGACCCCACCTGAGGCGGGCGATCGGCGAGGGGCTCATCGAGGGCCCGCGGATCGTGCCTTGCTGGCGCGGTCTGTCCCGCACGGGCGGGCACGGCGACGCCCCCGGCCTGCCGCGGGAGATGGTCCGCACGTCGCACCCCTGGGGGATCATCGCCGACGGCCCGGATGAGGTCCGGTGGGCGGTTCGCGAGGTCGTCAAGAACGGCGCGAGGTGCGTGAAGGTCTGGGCGAGCGGCGGCGGACTCCACGAGAACGAGCCCGAGGATCTCCAGCACTACTCGCTGGAGGAGCTGCGGGTGATCGTGGAGGAGGCGAGCTACGTCCGCGTCCCGGTGGCGGCGCACTGCGAGAGCGCCGAGACGGCACGCGCTGCGGTGGAGGCCGGCGTCTGGTCGATCGAGCATGGGGAGGATCTCGACGAGGAGACGATCGTGCGGATGGCGGCGCGGGGGATCTCCCTCGTCCCGACGCTCACGCTCCTCGTCCAGTGGGCCTCCTGGTCGAAGGAGTTCGGCGGCTACTACGCGCGACCGTACGTGCCGGGGGCTGAGCAGATCCCCGGAGACCGCGACGCCGCCGTCTCGCTCCTGCGGGCGCGCCTCGCCGAGAACCTGATGCGCGCGAAGGAGGCCGGGATCCGGATCGGCGTGGGGAGCGATGCCTACTGCACGGGACTCACGCCCTACGGGGAGCAGACGCTGCGGGAGGTGCGGGCGCTGGTCGCGGCCGGGCTCACGGAGATGGAGGCCATCGTGGCCGCGACGCGGTCGGGGGCCGAGATCCTCCGGATCGAGGGGGAGACGGGGACCCTCGAGACTGGGAAGTCCGCCGATCTCATCGTCCTGCGTCGGAACCCCCTCGAGGACATCGGATCCCTCGACGGGACGGAGATGCTGCTCGTGCTCCGGCAGGGATGCGTGGTGAAGGATGTCCTCACGGGCGCGGGGTGAGCCGGAGCGCACGGGGTGGGCCGGTCGCCGCGCGGTTCCGCGGGCCGTGACCGAGCATCTCGGGCGGGCGGTGCGGGAGCCGGTGATCCCGATGCTGGTCACCGCCGGGGTGTTCGACCTGATCTCCGGGGCGCCCATCACCCACGGAGGGATGCTCATCGCGGTCGCGGTGGGCCTCGCGCTCGATGCCGTGCGGCGGCGATCCGCCGCGGCCCGGCCGGTGGAGCGCTCGCGGGCGCTCGAGGTGCGGGCCTCGCCCCGGTGGCTGGTGGGGGTCGTCGCGTACGCCGTGGTGGTCGGGTCGTTCGAGCGCTACTCGTGGCCCGCCTCGGTAGCCGTCCTCGTGCCGGCCGCGGCCGGTGTGGTGCTCGCCTGGGAAGGCCCGATGCGCGAGCGCTCGCGCGACCTCCGGCTCGGTCCTCGCGGGGCGCTGCCGTGGGCGGCGGTGGTCGTCGCGTTCGCGGCGTGGGAGCTCACCAACCTGTTCCTCCAGCCCTCGCTCACCGAGGGCTCGTACGACCACCCGACGTTCAGCGTGCTGATGGATCCCGTGCTCGCGACGCACGCGGGCCGGAGCGTGGTCCTCGCGCTCTGGCTCCTCCTCGGCTGGTTCCTGCTGGAGCGATGAGCAGCCACGACCTCACCGTCGCCGTGTACGTGTCGATCGGGCTCGTCGGGCTCGGGCTCGAGCTCGCGGCGTGGAGCGGTCGGACTCGGATCCCGCCCCTCGGGGATGTGCTCGGGTGGGCGATGCGGACGCGGTCCGGCCGGGTCGGGGTCGTGGCCGGCTGGGCCTGGCTCGGCCTCCACTTCTTCGTGCGGTGACCGTCGGCTACGTGCGTGCACCGGCGAGCAGGATCTCGCCGGACCGGATCCGCGTGACCAGCTCTTCCGCCGGCACCGGCCGACAGAACAGGTAGCCCTGGCCGAGCTCGCAGCCGAGCTCGACGAGGAGCCGTCGCTCGTCCTCCGTCTCGATCCCCTCGGCGAGGGTGCGCATGCCGAGCCCCAGACCGAGCTGGATGAAGGCGGCCACGATCCGAACCGCTTGAGGGTCGCGGTCGATCTCGCGCACGAAGGAGCGGTCGATCTTCAGCACGTCGATGGGGAGCTCGCGGAGCCGCGAGAGGGACGAGTACCCGGTGCCGAAGTCGTCGATCGCGAGCCGAAGTCCCCTGCGGTGGAGGTCGACGAGGATCGCCCGGGCCCGCTCGGGGTCGCGCATCGCGGAGGACTCGGTGATCTCGACGACGACGCGCTCCGGGTCCACGCTCCGCTCGCGGAGCCGATCGAGGAGGCGCTCGGCGAGGTCGGCTTGGAAGAACTGGCGCGGCGAGAGGTTGAACCCGAGCTCGAGGTCGATCCCCTGCTGCGCCCACTCGGCGTCCTGGCGCGCGAGCTCCTCCACGACCCAGTCCCCGATGCCCTCGATCAGCCCGAGCTCCTCCGCGAGGGGGATGAACTCGTTCGGCGGGATCGTCTCGCCCTCCGGCGTGCGCCAGCGGACCAGCGCCTCGACGCCGACGACCCTTCCCGTCGCGAGCTCGACGACGGGCTGGTAGTGGAGCTGGAACTCGCGGCGGGCGACGGCCTTGCGGAGCTTGGTAGCGAACGCCAGCTTCGTCTGGGACTCCGCCGAGCGGACGGCCGCGCTCTCGACCCCGCCGGGCCCCGTGCGCTTGCTCCGCGCCATCGCCTCCTCGGCCGTCAGCAGGAGGGCGTCGACGTCGTCCGTCTCCTGCGGGCCGACGGCGATGCCGATGCTGGCCGAGACGAAGACCTCCGTACCTTCGAGGACGAACGGGTCCTCGAGCCGCTCGCGGATGCGGGCAGCCACCGTCTCGGCGTGCATGAGCGGCCCGGACATCTCGCCGACGGTGCCCCGCTCCAGGTCCGGGAGGAGCACGAGGAACTCGTCCCCACCGCGGCGGGCCACCGTGTCCGTGTCCCGCACGCAGGTGAGCAGCCGCTCGGCGACCTCGCGGAGGAGCTCGTCGCCGACGGCGGGCCCCAGACTGTCGTTCACGAGCCTGAAGCCGTCGAGATCGAGGATCAGGACGGCGACGGCCAGATCGTTGCGGCGGGCGCGCGCCAACGCGAGCGCCGCGACCTCCGTGAACATGGCCCGGTTCGGGAGCCCCGTCAGCTGGTCGTGGTTCGACAGGTACGAGATCCGCTCCTCGGCGAGCTTGGACGCGGTGATGTCGAGGAGGAAGCCCTGGGAGTAGAGGGGGTGCCCCTCGTCGTCGCGGACGACGACCGCCTCGTCCCGGACCCAGACGACCCGGCCGTCCTTGGCGATCATCCGGTACTCCATGCGGAAGGGCTCGCCGGTCTCGTTGTGCCGGGCGTTCGCCGCCAGGACCGCGTCGCGGTCCTCGGGGTGGAGGATCTTGGGGAAGAGGTCGGGGTTCGCGGTCCACTCCTCCGGCGTGTACCCGAGGAGCGGGGTGACGGCCGGGCTGATGTAGACGGTCGAGGCCGACTCGTCGAGGCCGTCGACGTACACGGCCGCCGGGAGCTGCTCGACGAGGGTACGGTAGCGCCGCTCGGCCTCCCGGATCGCGCGCGAGGACGCGTCCGAGGCGATCGCCGCGCCGACCAGGCCCGCCGCGGCGCGGAGCGCGTCGAGCTCGGCTTGGCCCCACACCCGCTCCCGCTCGCAGTCGTCGAACCCGATGTAGCCCCACCACGTCCCGCCGACGGAGATGGGAACGGCGAGCACCGACCGCACGTCCTCGCTGTCCATGTCGCGCCCCTCGATGCCGCCGACCTCCGACCGCCGGACTTGGACCGGCAGGCCGGCCGACATCGCCCGCTCCCAGTGCTCGAAACCATCGGCGTAGGGGTAGTCCTGGTTCTCGGGATCGTCGACCGTCGGCGCGACGCCGGGCGCGGTCCACTCACGGGTGATGGACATGGTGCGCCGGCCCTCGGCGTCGGTCCCGTTCCGGTACAGGTACACGCGGCTCACCCCCGTCGCCGCGCCGAGGCGCGCGAGCGCCTCGTCGAGCCCCCGCTCGAGGCCGTCGGGGGCCGCCAGGCGCTCCGCAGCGAAGGCCGTCGCCTCGAGGATCGCTCCTTTCCGTCGCAGCGCCTCGGCCTGCGCCGCCCGGCG
>SIRV01000132.1 GCA_004366195.1 Actinomycetota bacterium | reverse complement strand
GGAGCAGATATTTCGTATGCCTCCCGGTATCAGTAGTAGTAGTCGGTCAGCTCGGCGTACGGGTCGCGCTTGTTGTCGGTGTAGTTGTTCCACTTCCCCTTCAGGCCGGTAATCGAGTCGCTCGGCAGCCGGATGCACCCGTGGGTCCCGCTCTGCCAGAAGTCGTGGCTGCCCCTGCCGCCGTGGATCTCGAAGGCGCCCCGCTGCGTCCCGGTCCGACCGGACTGCTTCCACACGGTCCAGGGATCGAGCCGCCACTTCCCGGGGTAGTAGGTGTCCGAGGTGCTCGACTCGTAGCCGGTGAAGCTGCCGTTCATCCAGCCCCAGCGCCACCGGCCGCTCGTGATGCTGGGGGAGGAGGACCCCCACCAGCTCGGCTGCGGCCCCGTGTCCACCACCCACTCATCCGCCGGGTCGTTGTTCCCCGAGCGGGCGGGGAACGAGGTCGTGTACACGCCGGGTTTCGGGACCCCGTCCACGATCTGCTGGTACTTGTGGTACAGCCACCCGCAATGGTCGTGATCCCTCTTCGTCCCCTGGCAATTCGTGGGCGCCGCGTACAGGTAGAAGTTCAGCCAGGCCAGGTAGTAGACGGAGGCCGTGGCGGCTTCGTCCGTGGTGAGCGACGCCGGCAGCGGGATCGAGGCGAGCATCGCCGCGTCGTTCGCCCGCATCAGGCTCGTGTCCTGACCGGCTGCCTCCATCTCCTCGTACGTCGCGTCGCAGAACACCGCTCCGAGGCAGGTATCGGGCGTCGGCGGCGGCTGCGGGACCTCGGCCGGCGGGGTGCAGAGGGGCGACGTGGTCCACGGCGACCCGTCGACCTCGCAGAGGGGGTCCTGCCACCCGGTGGGCGTGGGCGTCGGCGACGGTTTCGGCTTCGCGCCGGCCCCGGCCGCCGGGACCGTGATGAGCCCCACGCCGAGCACCAGGGCGCACCCGGCGGCGAGCGCCGCCTTCCGGAGACGTTCGAGCATCGCAGCCTCCCTCCCCCTGGTGCTCGGGCCCATACTGCCTCGAGGCAACCCCGATGCGCCAGGCCGAGCGGCCCCCCCTCGGCGGGACCTTCGGGGGACAGCGCCCCGCGCCGACCCCGCCTCGGATCGGCGAGCGGGCCGCCCGGCTGAGCTCAGGCCGGCAGCTCGGTCACCGGCTCGATCTCGGCCTCGGCGGCGGCCGCGCGCGCCAGCACGCGTTCGCGGCGCGAGGTGGCGACGATCACGAGCCCGGTGCTCGCGACGACCACGAGCCCGCCGACCACGACGAGGGACGTGAGGGGCTCGCCGAGCACCGGCCAGGCCATCGCGGCGGAGATCACCGGCGAGCACTGGGTGATCAGCGCCGAGAGCCACGACTCCACGTGCCGGTGCGACCAGGCGACGAGCAGGTGCCCGGTCATCCCCGGCAGCAGCGCGACGGCCACGAGGACCGTCCAGTCCCGCGGGGTCGGCGTCGCCGGGGGCAGGCCGCCCGCGAGGAGGGCCACCGGGGTCACGGTGAGCGCCGCCGCGATCATCACGCTCGTCATGTACTCCAGGGCCGAGGCGCTCGCCCGGGCGCGCTTGGAGAACAGCCAGTAGGAGGTCCACGAGACCGTCCCGAGGAGCGCGAGGAGGTCCCCCACCGGGCTCCACGCCGGCTGGCCGGAGCTCCCCAGGGCGACGATGGCCACGCCGGCGAAGGAGAGGGCGATGAGCCCCGCCTCGCGCCGCCCCACCCGCTCGCCGAACATGCGCCCGGCGGCGAGCGTGATCAGGATCGGCGAGAGCGCGCCGATGATGGCGGCGTTCGCGACGGTCGTGAGCTTCACCGCCGTGAAGCCGAGCGAGATGTCGAGCGCGAACAGCACCCCGCCCGGCGCGCAGGCCCGGAACACGCTCCAGGGCAGCCGCCGGCGCGTCACGGCCAGGGCGATCAGGTGCACGAGCACGCCGAGCCACAGCCGGTACATCGCGAAGGAGACCCCGGTCAGCGTGGTGGACTTCACGAAGACGCCGACGCTGCCCCACACGACCGTGGCGGAGGAGACGGCGACGATGGCCGCCGTGCGGTGGTGGGAGCGCTCGGGCACGCGGGTAGCCTACGGAACGGCGACGGCGACCGACGAGGAGGTGCGGTCATGCGGCTCGCGGGGAAGAAGGTGGCGGTCCTCGTGGAGGAGGGCTTCGAGGACCTGGAGTTCTGGGTGACGGTGATGCGCCTGCGGGAGGAAGGGGCGGAGGTCCGGATCGTGGGGACGAGCGCGGGCAAGACGGTCCGGGGCAAGCACTGCCTGGAGGCGACGAGCGAGGTCGCGGCGGGGAAGGTCCCGGCCGAGGAGCTCGACGCGATCGTGGTGCCGGGCGGCTGGGCCCCCGACAAGCTCTGGCGCTCCCCCGAGGTCACCGGGCTCGTCCGCGCCGTGGCCGAGCGGGGGAGGATCGTCGGGATGATCTGCCACGCCGGCGCGGCCATCGCCGAACCGTGAGCGCGCCCCAGAAGCTCCGCGGCGCGATCGCCGCGGCGGTGACCCCCCTCGCCGACGGCGGCGCCCGGGTCGACCTCGAGGCGGTGGGGCCCCTCGTCGCCTTCCTCGCGGCGGGCGGGATCGACGGCGTCCTCACCTGCGGGACCACCGGGGAGGGCGTCCTGCTCTCGGTCGCCGAGCGCCGCGCCGTGACCGAGGCCTTCCTCGCCGCCCGCCCCGAGGGCTTCCAGGTCGCCGTCCACGCCGGGGCCCAGACCACCGCCGACACCGTGGCCCTGGCGCGCCACGCCGCCGAGGCCGGCGCCGACGCCGTGGCCGTCATCGCGCCCCCCTACTTCCCCCTGGACGCCGAGGAGCTCCTCGCGCACTTCGCCGCCGCTGCCGAGGCCTGCGCGCCGCTGCCGTTCTACGTCTACGAGTTCGCCGGGCGCTCCGGCTACGCGATCCCCGTCGGGGTGATCGAGCGCCTCCGCGAGCGCGCCCCGAACCTCGCCGGCATGAAGGTCTCCGACACGCCCTTCGAGGCCGTCCGTCCGTACCTCCTCGAGGGGCTGGACGTCTTCATCGGGTCGGAGCCCCTCGTGCTGGAGGGGATGGAGCACGGCGCCGTCGGCGCGGTCTCCGGGCTCGCCACCGCCTGGCCCGAGGTCATCGCCGCCCTCGTCCACGACTGGGACCCGATGGCCCACGCCCGGGTCGTGGACCTCCGCGAGCGCCTGGCCGCCCTGCCCTTCCACGCCGCGCTGAAGGCGGTCCTCGCGGCGCGCGGGGTGCCGATCGGACCCGACGTGCGGGCGCCGCTCCGCGGCCTCACCCCCGCCGAGCGCGAGCTCGCCCTGGCCCTGTGAGGGCCGGACCTCAAGGCCAGGTCCAGGTGAGATCGGAGCAGTCGGGGGTGGTCGTCGGCGGCTCGACGTGCGAGGGCGGCTGCACGAAGGTCCACCACCCGCGGAGCTTCCCGGGCGGGCTCCAGCGGGCGTCGGTGCGCGTGAACTCTCCCGTGTACACGTCCACCGCGTACCAGGGCGCGGTCCGGGCTCGTCCCGAGGTCACCCGCCGGACGTCGTCCGCGAGGAGCACGAGGACCCGGTCGGGGCCGCCCGGCAGGAGCGGCCAGGGCGCCTCGGCGTACCCCCAGTCGATGTCGGTCCCCCGGTACACCACGTGGGAGCCGAAGGACTCGCAGTTGAACCGGAACAGGCGCAGGGAGTACTTGCGCGGGTAGAACTCGTGCGCCACCGGGATCACGTACTCGAGCGGGGTGATCCAGGCCACGCCGGTGAAGATGTCGGTGTTGACCGAACCCTCGAGGTCAGCCCACAGGGTCAGGGATGCGTCCTGCGCCGCGAGGTAGGCATCGAAGTTCTCCAGGATCTCCAGCCGGGTTGGAACATCGTCCGTCCGGAACAGCGTGAGCTGGAACAGCCACGAGCCGGGGTAGCCGTGGATCGCCCACGGCGCCTCCATATAGCGGAGGGGAACCTCGACGGGCAGGGGCCCCTCGTCGCCGAGC
>SIRV01000131.1 GCA_004366195.1 Actinomycetota bacterium | reverse complement strand
GGCCAAGCGCATCTTCACCAACTCGGCGAACGTGCGCGAGCGCCTGTGGGCCTCGCTCCGGCTCTCGAGCGAGGTCCTGTACCACCCCTCGCCCGTCGTGGAGGCGCTGAAGGAGCGCGAGCCGGGGCCCTACGGCGACGCGATCTTCTACCCGAGCCGGCTCGAGCCGCTGAAGCGGCAAGCCCTCGCTGTGGAGGCCATGCGGCACGTGCGGACGCCGGTGCGGCTGGTGCTCGCCGGTGGCGGTCCAGACGAGCCGGAGATCCGGGAACGGGTCGCGAAGCTCGGGCTCTCGGCTCGGGTCGAGCTCGCCGGCCGGGTCCCCGACGAGCGCCTGCTCGAGCTGTACCTCGGCGCGCTCGGCGTCTACTACGGGCCGTACGACGAGGACTACGGGTACGTGACGCTGGAGGGGTTCGCCGCCCACCGGCCGGTGGTCACCCTCACCGACGCCGGCGGGCCGCTCGAGTTCGTGACCGACGGCGAGACCGGGCTCGTGGTCCCGCCGGAGCCGAAGGCGATCGCCGAGGCCTTCGATCGCCTCTACGTGGATCGGGCGCTCGCCAAGCGCCTCGGCACGGCCGGGCACGCCGTCCTGCGCGAGCGGGTCCCCGGCTGGCCGGAGGTCGTCGCCCGGCTCACCGAGTAGGGAAGGGCGATGGCGCGCGCTCGGGTCTCGCTGCCTCGCCGGATCGTCGGGCGCGTCCGCCGCGCGTTCCGCTGGGACCACCGGATGGAGCCGCGGATCGCGTACCTCTCGCCGATGCCGCCCGCCCCGACGGGGATCGCCACGTACTCGCGGGCCGTGCTCGAGGGGCTGGAGCGCATCGGCTACCGGAAGCACGAGATCCGGCCGATCTGGCCCATCGAGCCGAAGCACGAGGCCCAGATCCCCTGGCACACCCTCGGCATCTACCACCTCGGGAACAACGTGGCCTTCCACCGCGACATCTACCGGCACGAGATCCGGCCGATCTGGCCCATCGAGCCGAAGCACGAGGCCCAGATCCCCTGGCACACCCTCGGCATCTACCACCTCGGGAACAACGTGGCCTTCCACCGCGACATCTACCGGCAGGCGATCCAGACGCCCGGGCTCGTCGTGATCCACGACCTCGCCCTCGACGACTTCGTCCGCGGGCTCATCGCCGCCGGGGACCCCCTCGGGCACCAGGCGGTGCGCGAGGCGATGCTGAACGCGCCGCGGCTGGCCGGCTTCGAGGAGGCGGTGCGGAACGAGCCGCTGCGGATCCCGTACGTGGCGCACGTGGCGCGCCGGGCCCGCGGCATCATCGTGCACTCGCCCTTCGCCGAGCGGTACCTGCGCGCGTTCGGCTGCCGGACGCCGGTGTACGTGGCTCCCCATCCGATGGTGGAGCGCGAGGAGGCGGTGCGCGCGGCCGAGCGTCGGCGGGCCGTGCTCCGCGCCGGGCTCGAGCCGATGGGGATGCGGTTCCTGATCGTCGCGGCGGGGGACCTGAACGAGGCCAAGCTGCTCGACCGCGTGGTGGGCGCCGTGGCTCGGCTCCCGGAGAACGTCCACCTGGCGCTCGTGGGGCGTCGGATCGAGGGCTACGACGTGGACGCGCTGGCGCGGGGGAGCGGGCTCGGGGCGCGCCTCTCGCTCCACGCCGACGTCTCCGACGAGGACTTCCTGGCGTGGCTGGCCGCCGCCGACGTGGTCGTCGACCTCCGCTTCCCGCATCGCGGCGAGGTCTCCGGCACGCTCGCGCGGGCGATGCAGTGCGGGCGGCCCACGGTCGTGAGCGGGACGGGGACGTACCTGGACCTGCCGCCCGAGGTCGTGGTCCACGTCTCGCCCGGGCGCATCGAGCCCGAGGAGCTCGCGGCGACGATCGGGCGCCTGCTGGAGGACGAGGGGCGGCGCGAGGCGATCGGCCGGGCGGCTCGGGAGCACGTGGCCGAGCTCGGTCGGACCGAGGCGACGGCCCGCGTCTACGCGGCTGCGATCGACGGGACGCTCGCGCTCCTCGCCGACCCCACGCGGCGGGCCCTCGCCCGGTGGGCGGGCGCGCTGGCGGACCTCGGGGTGACCGAGGACGCGCTCGAGCGGGGCTACGGCGCGAGCTACGCGCGAGCCCTGG
The DNA here is from genome assembly GCA_004366195.1 of Actinomycetota bacterium. Lineage (GTDB taxonomy): Bacteria > Actinomycetota > UBA4738 > UBA4738 > HRBIN12 > HRBIN12. Next base: position 766 of record SIRV01000131.1, on the reverse strand, counting down.
CCGAGCTGGTGCCCGAGCGGGATCGTGGGACAGGGGAGGCGGGCTCCCGCTAGGGGTCCGGCCCCGCCCGAGCCTCGGCGGCCTCCGCCCCGGTCGTCCGAGACCCACAGGCTCGCGTCTCACCGGCCCCGGCCCCACCGGTCCGTGCCACGGCCCCGAGCCGCACCACCGGCGCGAGCACGGAGGGCACCGGTGCCACGGGGTCCGAGCCCGCGACGGGCGCCTCGAACGGCCCGTAGACGGTCCAGTCCTGCACGGGATCCACCTCGGCCCCCCGGGGCACCGGGGAGGGGACGTGCACCCTGCCGTCGGGCCGGACCCAGGTGAGCTCCCCGGAGGGGCCACGGCGGATCCTCCAGCCGTGCTCGTGGACCAGGCGGTGGTGGAAGGAGCAGACCAGGGTCAGGTTCTCGAGCGTGGTCTTGCCCCCGAACCGGTACCAGGTGATGTGGTGGGCCTCGCAGAACGCCCGCGTGCCGCAGCCGGGGAACGTGCAGCCCCGGTCCCGGTAGCGGACCTGGCGCGCCATCCAGGCGGGGGGCCTCCTCGGCTCGCTCCGGCGGTGCAGGACCCGCCCCGCGGGGTCCTCGTGGACGTGCTCCACCGCCCCGGTGCAGGCAAGGCGCGCCGCCGCCCCGGGATCTGCCACCCCGCCGGGGTAAAGCTCGGCGCCCCGCCCCGCGGCCCCCACCTGGGCGTGCAGCACCACGGTGGCCGAGACCCCGGGACCGGCCTTCCCGCCCGTGCACAGCGCGAGGAGGGCATC
>SIRV01000130.1 GCA_004366195.1 Actinomycetota bacterium | reverse complement strand
GGATCCGCTGTGGCTCGAGCCGGCCGAGGCCCTCGAGGCCCTCAGGAGCCTGCGATGAGCGCGGCGCTCGTGTGCCTCGGAGGCCTGGTGCTCGACGAGGTGCTGCTGGTGGAGCGGTTCCCCGGGCCCGGGGAGGACGTGCGGGCCCGGAGGGGGCCGATCGGCGCGGGTGGCTCCGCCACGAACGTCGCACGCCTGGCGGCGGCCCTCGGCCTGCCGACGGCGGTCGTGGCGCGGGTGGGCGAGGACGAGCCCGGGCGTCGGCTCCTCCGCGAGGTCCGCCGGAGCGGCGTGCGCGCGATGGTCCAGCGGGACCCGCAGCGTCCGACGGGGCGCAGCATCGCGCTGGTGGGGCCCGATGGGGATCGGCGCTTCCTCACCCTCCAGGGAGCCGAGGTCGCGCTGGCCCCGGATGCGACCGTGATGCGGGCGACGACCGGCGCGGGGTGGTTGTTCGTGAGCGGGTACGAGCTCGAGGGCCCGGGAGCGCGCACCATCCTGGCCGCCGTGCGGGCGACCGGTCGGTCGGTCGTGTTCGATCCCGCACCGGTGGTGGGGCGGCTGCCGACCTCGGTGCTGGTCCCCGTGTGCCGCGCGGCGCGCTTGGTGGTCGGGACCACCGAGGAGCTCGAGGAGCTGCGGGAGCGAGGCGTGAGACCGAGTGCGTGGGTGGAGAAGCGGGGGATGCGAGGGGCCGCCGCGGAGGGTGCCCTGGGCGCCGCTCAGGTCCCGGCGCGGCGCCCTCCGCATCGGCGCGTGGTGGACACCACGGGCGCGGGGGACGCCTTCGCCGCCGGCCTCCTCGTGGGGTTGGCGCGGGGGAGGCCCCTCCGGGTGGCCCTGGGCCTGGCGGTGGCGTGTGGGGCGGCTGCCGTGTGCGGCCTGGGCGCCGATCACGCGCTGGCCCACGCCGCGTGGCTCCGGAGGCTGGCGGAAGGGGCCCCTCGCTGATGGGCCCACCGGCGCGGCCCTCGCTCGAAGGACGCATCGCCGGGATGCTCCTGGGCGCGGCGTGCGGCGACGTGGTGGGGATGCCGGCCGCGGGGCTCACCCCGGCGCAGGTGCGCGCGGTCTACGGACGGATCGACGGGCCGGTCCGCCCCGCGGAGGGATCGCTCCACGCGGGGTTGGAGGCGGGCGCCCCGACGGACGACACGGAGCTGCTCCTGGTCCTCGGCGAGGCGATCTGCGCGGCGGTGCTGGAGCGTGGCGGGTTCACCACGGACGACGTGGTGGCCGCGGTGGTGGGGTGGGTCGGGGATCGGCTCGAGGACCCCCGGCTCGGCCCCAGCACCGTGCGGGCCGTCCGGGCGCTCCGCGAGGGCGTCCCGCCCGAGGAAGCCGGTCGTGAGGGCGATACCGACGGTGCCGCGGCGAGGATCCCCCCGGTGGCCGCCCTCCACGCGGGCTCGCCGGGGAGCGTGGACGAGGACGTGGTGCGCGTCTGTCTCCCCACGCACGGCACGAACCTCGCCATCGCCGCCGCCGCCGCCGTCGCCGCGGCGGAGGCGGCGATGCTGGGGGGGTCGGGCATCCACCGGGCGTTGCGAGAGGCGATCGCCGCGGCCGAGCGGTGCGGCGATCGGGGAGCCGTCGTCCCCGGTCCCTCGGTTGCGGCGCGGATCCGTCTGGCCTCCGAGCTCGCCCGGGGCTCGGCCGACGAGGCGGCACTCGCGTGCGCCGAACTCATCGGCGCGGGGGTCCGTGCCGTTGAGGCCGCGCCGACGGCCCAGGGGGTCGCTCTCGCGGCCCAGGGGGATCCCGCCGCGGCGATCCTGGCGGCCGCGAACGCGGGCGACGACGCGGACACCGTGGCCGCGATCGCCGGCGCCGTGTGCGGCGCTGGAGCCGGTGCGGAAGCCTTCCCCGAGGACTGGCTGGACGGCGCCGTCGTGGCTCGCCTGCGGTCGCTCGCCTCCTGCCTGACCGCGGCCCACGACCGTCTCTCGGGCCGGCGGGAGGGGGGCTCCTAGGGCCCCGTCACGGCACGGGGCCGGCGGCCTCGCGCTCGTGGATGCCGCACTCCCACTTGGCCAGGCCGGCCCAGCGTCCCGCGCGCTCGGGCTCGCCGGGGAAGCGCATCCGGGTGCACGGGGCGCAGCCGATCGAGGCGTAGCCGAGGTCGTACAGCGGGTTGTGGGGGAGGTCGTGCTCCCGCAGGTACGTCCAGGTGTCGCGCCGGGTCCAGGTCGCGACGGGGTTGATCTTCAGGATCGGGCGTCCCGGCTCGAGCTCGTACCGGTCGAGGATCGGCGCGTTGGCCCGGGTCGGGGCGGAGTCCCGCCGGAAGGCCGTGATCCACGCGTCGAGCTTCTGCAGCGCCTCGAACATCGGCTGGACCTTGTTGAGCTCGCAGCAGAGGTCGGGGTCCCGCTCGTACAGGCGGGGGCCGAAGCGCTCGGCCTGCTCCTCCACGGTGTAGCGGCCGACGAGGTCGGTGACGGTGAGGCCCAGGCGCTCGGCGAGCTGCTCCTTGAAAGCCAGGGTCTCGGCGAAGTGGTAGCCGGTGTTCAGGAACAGGACCTCCACGTCGGGCCGGATGCGCGAGGCCATGTGCATGACGCACGTCCCCTCGGCCTGGAAGGCGGAGGCGATCGCGATCCGCTCGATGCCGGAGTCCACGAGCGCCCAGCGGAGGATCTCCTCCGCCGAGGCGGTCTCGAACCGCACGTTGAGCGCCGCCAGCTCCTCGTCGCTGATGAGGGTGTGCATCTCGGTCCCCTGACCCGGCGGTCCCTCGCCCCCGGTTCCGCCCGCCAGCATATCCCGACCGGCGCGGGGCCGCGCTCGAGGGTGCACGGCGCCGCTATCCTGGGGGCCGGCTGCGGGCCCGCGCCCGCGCCCACGCCGACGGAAGGACGACCCATGAACGATCAGGACCCCATCGCGCCCCACGGGGGGACGCTCGTGAACCTGCTCGCCGAGGGCGCGGAGGCCGAGGCGCTCGCGCGGCGGGCGCGCAACCTGCCGAAGGTGGTCGTGAGCCCCCGCGAGCTCTCCGACCTCGAGCTGCTCACCGTGGGGGCGCTCTCGCCCCTCACCGGCTTCCAGGGCGAGCGCGACTACCGCTCGGTGCTGGAGACGATGCACCTGGAGAACGGCCTGGCGTGGTCGATCCCGGTCACGCTCTCCCTCGACGAGGAGGCGGTGAAGCGGATCGGCGGCGCGGAGGCCGTGGCGCTCCTCGCCGAGGAGGGGGGCGAGCCACTCGCCGTCGTCGAGGTCGCCGAGATCTTCCGCCGGGACCGGGAGCGGGAGGCGCTCGGCGTGTTCGGCACCACGGACCTCGCGCACCCCGGCGTGAAGGCCCTGGCCGAGGCCGGCGACTTCTGCCTGGCCGGCCCGGTGCGGGCGCTCCGACTGCCGGAGCACCGCGACTTCCTCGAGTACCGGCTGACGCCCGCGCAGACCCGCGCCGCCTTCCGCGAGCGGGGCTGGCGCACCGTCGTCGGCTTCCAGACCCGCAACCCGATCCACCGGGCCCACGAGTACATCCAGAAGTGCGCGCTCGAGATCGTCGACGGCCTCCTCGTCCACCCCCTCATGGGCGAGACGAAGGAGGACGACGTTCCGGCCCACGTGCGGATGGCTTGCTACGAGGCGCTGTTCGCCGGCTACTACCCGAAGGACCGGGCGATGATCTCGATCTTCCCGGCGGCGATGCGCTACGCGGGGCCGAAGGAGGCCATCTGGCACGCCATCTGCCGGAAGAACTACGGGTGCACCCACTTCATCGTGGGCCGCGACCACGCCGGCGTCGGCTCCTACTACGGCACCTACGACGCGCAGAAGATCTTCGAGCGCTTCGAGCCGGAGGAGCTCGGCATCACCCCCCTCATGTTCGAGCACGCCTTCTGGTGCAACGCGTGCGAGGGCATGGCGAGCGTGAAGACCTGCCCCCACGGGGAGGAGAGCCGGATCTCGCTCTCGGGGACGAGGGTGCGGGAGATGCTCCGACGGGGTGAGCGGCCGCCGATCGAGTTCTCGCGCCCGGAGGTCGCCGACATCCTCATCGCCGCGATGAAGGAGCGCTGAGGGCGTTTGCGCAGGTCGCGGCGGCTCTGGTAGCCTCGCCCGCGACGTCCGCGCGGGCGTTCGCGCACGACCCGAGGAGGGCGCACGACCGCTTCCGCCAGGCCCCGACGGAGGAGGCTCGGCCCGGTCCTGCTGGCCGGGGTCCTCGCCGTCTCCGCCACCCTCGGGGCGCCCGCCGCCGCCGATACGAAGTCCGAGCTCGAGGCGGCGAAGCGACGGCTCGCGGAGGTCCAGGCCGAGCTCGCCCGGGCCACCGCGGCCTGGCAGGAGGCCGAGCGCGACCTGGAGCTCACCCGGCACGAGATCGCCCTCGCGAGGGCGCGGATCTCGCGGCTCCAGGAGGCGATCGATCGCATCGAGGCGCGCATCCAGCGCCGGGCCGTGCTGACCTTCCAGGCCGGCCCCGCCGCCACCATCGACCTCCTCCTCGGCTCGAGCTCCATCGCCGACTTCTCGGCCCGGCTCGAGTTCCTCGACAGCCTCACCCAGGCCGACGCCGACCTCGTCCTGGAGCGGGACGTCGCCGTGGAGGAGCTCCGGATGGAGCGGGAGGACCTCCTCGCGCTGGAGGCGAGGCAGGCCGCCGAGGCGAGCCGGCTGCAGGCGGCGCGGGGTCGCATCCAGGACGCGTTCGCGCGGGTGGACGAGCTGGTGGACCGGCTGACCGCCAGGTACCGCGAGGAGCTCGCCGCGCGGCGCGAGCTCCAGCTCATCGGACAGACGCCCGACCCGAGCTCGCCGATCCAGGTGTGCCCCGTGGCGGGCCCGAACTCCTTCGTCGACTCCTTCGGGTGGCCCAGGGTGGGCCATACGCACCAGGGGATCGACCTCATCGCGCCCTACGGGACGCCCGTCGTGGCCGCCCATCCGGGGACCGTGTCGCGCAGCTCGAGCTCGGCCGGCGGCCTCCAGGCCTACGTCCGGGCGCCGAGCGGGACCTACACCTTCTACGCGCACCTGTCCGGCTACAGCTCGGCCTCGGGGAGCGTCTCTGCGGGGACGGTGATCGGCTACGTGGGGAGCACGGGGAACGCGGGGTCGGTGAACCACCTCCACTTCGAGTACCACCCCGGCGGCGGGGCGGCCGTGAACCCCTACCAGATGCTGGTCCGGGTCTGCTGACAGGCCGACCGCGCGGTACCATCCCAGCGTCGCCGGCCGGACGGCCGGGGAGGTCCGGGAAGGAGCATGGTGGGCGAGCAGGCGAAGCGCCGGATCGACCGGATCCGGGACCCCGCCTTCGTGGAGGGGCTCGAGGAGCTGAGCCTGGAGGAGCTCCGCGCCCGCCGCGACGAGTGCCTGGCCGAGCGCGAGTACCTCTCGTTCCTCCGCCGCCTCGTGCAGGGGCGCGCCGAGATCCTCCGGGCCGAGCTCGAGCGGCGGGCCTCGGGCGGCGGGGACGGGTCGCTCGTCGAGCGCTTGGCCGAGATCCTCTCCAGCGAGCCCCAGGGGCCCGCGCGCGGCGAGGCGGTGAAGATCGGGCTGCCGGATGAGGAGGTCCTCCTCGCGCGCCGGCGGGTGGAGCGGGTCGTCTCCGACGCCGCGATCTCCGACCCGACGAAGCTCGACGACGAGCACCTCGCGGAGGCCGCCGACCTGCTCGTCCGCGAGGAGCGGGAGGTCTCCCGCACGCGGGCCGAGGTCATCGCCGTCCTCGACCGGCTCCAGGACGAGCTGAAGCGCCGGTACCGCGAGGACCCCACGCGCGTGCTGACGTAGCCCGCCCGGGGCGGGGACCGGCGCGGCGGACCACCCCGTCGGACGGATGGGGGAGACCCGGGGCGGAGACGAGTTCCGCCCGGTCGGCCGATGGCGGCCGGCCTTCCGAACGGGCAGGCTGCCTACGGTACGGCTTCCCACACCGGCCGGGATCGGTCGGCTACGCTGCGGCCCCGACATGGACGAACGGCCCACCATCGAGACCACGGACGGCGCTCGGGGGATCCCGAGCGACGACGAGCTGCCCACCGTCCAGGAGCAGCTGATCATCTTCGCCCGCGAGCTGGGCGAGCTCTACCGCGCAGAGCGCGCGCGGACGCGGGACCTCGAGCGGGTCCTCGCGGAGCTGCGGGAGTCCTACCTCGCGACGATGCGGAGCCTGGCCATGGTGATCGAGGCCAAGGACTCGGCGACCCGCGGGCACCTCGAGCGGACCCAGGCCTACGGGCTCGCGCTGGTCCGGCGGATCGATCCCGCCCTGGCCACCGAGGGGCTCGGGTTCGGGTTCTTCCTCCACGACATCGGCAAGGTGGGGGTGCCGGAGCACGTGCTGCGCAAGCCCGGGCCGCTCACCGCCGAGGAGTGGGACGTGATGCGGACCCACCCCGTCCTCGGGGCGCAGATCGTGGCGCCCATCACGTTCCTCGACGGCGCCGAGGAGCTCGTCCGGCACCACCACGAGCGCTTCGACGGAACGGGGTACCCCGACGGTCTCCGCGGGGAGGAGATCCCGCTCGCGGCCCGGGTGTTCGCCGTGGCCGACGCCTTCGACGCCATGACGAGCGACCGTCCCTATCGGCCGGCGATGAGCCTGGAGCGCGCCGTGGAGGAGATCGTCGACGGCGCGGGCACCCAGTTCGATCCCGAGGTCGTCCGGGTCTTCGTGCAGCTCGTGGAGGAGGAGCCGGCCACGATCCGCCTGGTCGAGCCGACCGCCGTGCGTCTCGGCCGCTGAGGCCGGAGGGCCGCGCCGTGCCGTAGGCTTCCCGCGGTGCCGCGCGCCGAACCCCTCGTCCGCGTCGTCCGCTCTGGCCTCGTCGAGTCCGAGCACGTCGGCCACGTCGCCGTGTGCGACGCCGACGGGCGCCTGTACGCGTGGTGCGGGGACCCCTCGACCACGGTGTTCCTGCGCTCGGCGGCCAAGCCTCTGCAGGCGGCCGTGGTCCTCTCCCTCCGCGGGGAGGAACTGCCCGACCGCCTCGTGGCGGTCTGCTGCGGCTCCCACAACGGGGAGCCCGTGCACGTCGCGGCGGTCCGAGCCCTGCTCCGGCGGGGCGGGCTGGGGGTCTCGGCCCTCCGGTGCCCGCCCGCCCTGCCCATGGACCGGCGGTCGATGCTCGAGGCCGGCCGGCGTCGGCCGATCTACCACAACTGCTCGGGCAAGCACGCCGGCATGGTGCTCGCCTGCGCCCGGGCGGGCTTCGACCCGGCCTCGTACCTGGAGCCCGGCCATCCCCTGCAGCGACGGATCGCGCGGGTCGTCCGCGCGGCGACCGGGGTGCCGAGGATGAAGCTCGGCGTGGACGGGTGCGGGGTCCCCGTGCACGGCGTCCCGCTCCGAGCGGCGGCGACGGCGTACGCGCGGCCGCTCGCGCCGGTGCGCCTCGGTCGGCTGGCGCCGCACGTCGCGCGGGTCGTGACCGCGATGCGCGCCGAGCCCTACCTCGTCGGCGGGCGGGATCGGGCGGACACGGTCCTCATGCGGACCGTCCCCGGACTCCTCACCAAGGTGGGGGCGGAGGCCCTCCACTGCGCCGCCGTCCCGGAGCTCGGGCTGGGCATCGCCGTGAAGGTGGCCGACGGCGGCGAGCGGGCGGCCGCCCCCGCGCTCGTCCGCGTCCTGCGTCTCCTCGGTGCCCTCGACGACCGCGCCGTCGAGCGCCTGGGGGCCGTGGCTCGCCGGCCGGTGCTGGGCGGCGGGCGTCCGGTCGGCGAGCTCGTCCCCGTGGTGTCCTTGCGGCGCTGAGGCGGAAGCCGTCGCCTCCCGTACCATCGGGTCGTGGGGGAGCTTCCCGACGCCGCGATGCGCCGCCCACGGGTGGCCGTGATCAGCATGCACACCTCGCCCCTGGACCAGCCGGGGACCGGCGACTCCGGTGGCATGAACGTCTACGTGCGTTCGGCCGCGGTTCGCGTGGCCGCCTGCGGCATGGACGTGGATGTGTTCACCCGCCGCCGCTCGCCGGACGTCGCCGAGATCACCGAGCTCGCGCCGGGCGCCGAGGTCGTGCAGGTGACGGCGGGCCCAAAGGCGCCCGTCCCCAAGGAGGAGCTCGTCTCGTTCGTGCCGGCGTTCATCGAGGGTGTCGAGCGGCGCGCGGGTCTGGTCGGCGGGTACGACCTGGTCCACGCCCACTACTGGCTCTCGGGGGAGGTGGCCTGCACGCTCAGGGAACGGTGGGGGGTGCCCCTGGTGGCGTCCTTCCACACGCTCGCCAAGGTCAAGAACCGCTCCCTCGCTCCGGGGGAGGCTCCGGAGCCGCCGGCGCGGCTGCGGGGCGAGGAGCGGGTGATCGCGGGCGCGGACCGGGTGGTGGCCGCCACCCCGTCCGAGGCCGCGCAGCTGGTCGGCCTGTACGGGGCCGACCCCGAGCGGATCCGGCTCGTCCCCCCGGGGGTCGATCACGAGCTGTTCGCCCCGCGCCCGCGGCGAGCCGCGGCCGAGCGGCTCCACATGGCGGACGTGCGGCTGCTGCTCTTCGTCGGTCGCCTGCAGGCGCACAAGGCGCCGGACGTCGCCGTCCGCACCCTGGCCGAGGTGGTGGCCCGCGACCCCGCCGGCACACGGGACGTGGTGCTGGCGATCGTCGGAGGGCCGAGCGGCACGGGCAGCGGGGCGGAGGTGGCCCGGATCATGGATCTCGCTCGAGCCCTCGGGGTGCAGGAGCGCGTGATGCTGTTCCCGCCCCAGCCACAGAACCGACTCGCGGACTTCTACGCGGCCGCCGAGGTCCTGCTCGTGCCCTCGCGCTCGGAGTCGTTCGGCCTCGTCGCTCTGGAGGCTCAGGCCTGCGGCATCCCCGTCGTCGCGACCCGGGTGGGCGGGCTCCGCTACGTCGTGCTGAGCGAGGCGACCGGGTTCCTGGTCGAAGGGCACGATCCGGCCGATCATGCGGTCGCGGTCCTGCGGCTGCTGAGCGAGCCCGATCTCGGTCGCCGGATGGGGCTCGCGGGGGTCGAGCACGCGAGGCGCTTCTCCTGGGAGGCGACCGCGCGCGAGCTCCGCGCGGTGTACGAAGAGGTCCTCCTGACGCACGTGCGTGCGTGACGGAAACGCTTGCGCCGCAACACGAACGGGAACGCGATCTTGTCACTCTTTCTCCCATGCCCGCGACCTGCGGATTCATGCCTCTACCTGCGGTTCCGCCGATTTGACCCCCCTGGGCTCGGCGAGATAGATTGCATCCGCTCCGAGCAGCCAGAGCGGCTGAGTCAGGGAACCGAAGCGGGGACCCCTGGGAAAGCCGTAAGGCCGACTGGGCGCACCTGGTCGTACGGTTGGGAAGGCCAACTAGCTGTGCGGGCGGGGAGGCTCGGGAGGCCCCAAAGCCCAACGAAAGGGTCTACCGCCAGGAAACCAAGACAGCTGTTCGAGGTTGCTCGGAGCACCTGAGCCCGAGGGGCCGACGGTGGCTGGAGGCTTCGGCTTCCGGCGAGCCGAAGGTCCCTCGGGTTCTTCTTTCCGCCCGGCTCCTCCTGGCTCCGTGGCCATCGCTCGCCGCCGCACGTCGGGCCCCGCGCCTTGTTGCCGACCGCTGGAGCCGGTACGGTGCTCGGCGTGACGCAGAAGGACGCCCACGCCTCGAAGAAGGACCTGATCGTCGAGGTCGCGATGCGTCACTTCGCCGAGCACGGCTACCGGGGTGCGCGCGTCGAGGACATCGCGGCCGAGGTGGGGGTGGCGAAGGGGACGGTCTTCCTCCACTTCGGCAGCAAGGAGGGGCTGTTCCTCGCGGCCTACGAGCGGGCCGTCCGGGAGCTGCCCTCCTGGCTCGACGCGCCGCCCGAGGTCGTCGAGGAGGGCTTCTGGGCCGTGCTCGACTACTGGATCGAGCGGACGGAGGAGTTCCTCGAGGAAGCCTGGGTGCCCAACCGGGTCGCGATGATCGGTCGGTACGACACCGGCCTCGGCCTTCGTCGGCCCATCGACCGGTTCATGCGCAGCGAGGACCCCTACGGCACCCTGGAGTTCGTCGAGTTCGGGGTCCGACGGGGCGAGGTGCGCGACGACGTGGACCCGGAGATGATCGCCTCCATGCTCGACTGGCTGGCCGAGCGCTTCCAGGACGCCCTGGGGAGCGAGGAGCTCGACCCCGGCCTCGTGCACCGCAAGCCCTTCCGGCCCGACCGCCGGGAGCGGCGGATCCGGGAGTTCCTCGAGGTGCTCCGCAGCGGGATCGCGGCTCGGTGAGGAGGGCGGCCCGGAGCGCGACGGCCGGAAGCCCGAGCGACCGCGCGGAGGCGCTGGTAGGGTCCCGCCCGTGAGCGGACCGCTGCTGCGCGCCCCGGTCCTCCGCCTCGCCGAGGCCGGCTGGTTCCGGCGCCTGGCCACCGGCCCTCTCGGATGGCGGGTGGCGTCCCGGTTCGTGGCCGGCGAGACCCTCGACGACGCGATCCGGGTCGCCAAGAGCCTCGACGGTCGGGGCATCGCCACGATCCTCGACCACCTGGGCGAGCACGTCACGGCGCCCGAGCACGTGGCCGAGGCCGTCGCCGCGTACCTGCGGGCCTTGGACCGGGTCCGCCTGGAGCCCTTCCTGGACATCCAGCTCTCCGTCAAGCTCACCCAGCTCGGCCTGGACTTCTCCCACGAGCTCACGGTGGCGAACATGGAGCGGCTGCTCCGGGCGGCGGAGGAGGCCGGCACGATCGTGATGATCGACATGGAGTCGAGCGGGTACGTGGACCGGACGCTGCGGGTGTTCCGGGAGCTGCGGGAGCGCCACGAGCGCGTGGGGGTCGCGCTGCAGGCGTACCTCCGCCGGACCCCGGGGGACGTCGACGCCCTCCCGCCCGCCTCCATCGTCCGCATGGTCAAGGGCGCCTACCTCGAGCCGCCGGAGGTCGCCTACCCCACGAGGCGCGAGGTGGACGCCTGGTTCGCCCGGCTGACGGCCACGCTCCTCTCGCGCGGTCACACGGTGCACGTCGCCACGCACGACGAGGCCCTGCTCCGCGGGGCGATCGCGTACGTCGAGCGGCGGGGGCTGCCGTGGACGCGGGTGGAGCTCCAGATGCTCTACGGCATCCGCCGGGACCTCCAGCTCTCCCTGGCCGAGCAGGGGTACCCCGTCCGCGTCTACGTGCCCTACGGGGCCGAGTGGTACCCGTACCTCACTCGACGGCTGGCGGAGCGGCCTGCCAACATGTGGTTCTTCATGTCGAACCTGATCCGCATCGGGCGGTGACCGACGGGAGGCGCACGGGGATGACGGGAAGGAAGGTGGCGTTCCTCGGCGGAGGCCGGATGGGCGAGGCGCTCGTCTCCGGCCTGATCCGGTCCGGTGGCCGGAGCGTCGAGGAGATCATGGTGACGTGCCGGCGTGAGGAGCGGGCGCGCGAGCTGAAGGAGCGCTACGGCGTGGCCACCACGCTCTCGAACCCGGAGGCCGTGGCCTGGGCCGAGACGCTCGTGCTCACGGTGAAGCCCCAGGACATGGAGGTGCTGCTGGCGCAGATCGCGGGCAGCGTGCAGCCGGAGCACACCGTGATCAGCTTCGCCGCCGGGATCCGGACGTCCTTCGTGGAGCGGCACCTGCCGGACGCCATCCCCGTGGTCCGGGTGATGTCGAACGTGGCCGTGCTGGTCGACGAGGCGATGTCGGTGATCTCGCCGGGCGCCCACGCCACCGAGGAGCATCTGGAGGTAGCCGAGGAGCTCCTCGGCTACGTGGGGAAGGTGATCCGCCTGAAGGAGGCGCACCAGGACGCGATCACCGCGACGAGCGGCTCCGGCCCCGCGTACTTCTTCCTCCTCGCCGAGGCCATGATCGAGGCGTGCATCCTGCTCGGGCTCTCGCGGGACGTGGCCACGGAGCTCATCGTGCAGACCATGCTCGGCTCGGCCAAGATGCTCCGCGACACCGGCAAGCACCCGGTGGAGCTGCGCGAGATGGTCACCTCGCCCGGCGGGACCACGATCGCGGCGATCCGCGTGCTGGAGGAGACCGGGGTGCGAGCCGCCTTCCTGAACGCGATCGACGCGGCGCGGCGCCGCAGCGCCGAGCTCGCGCAGGGCGGGGATGAGGACGACGACTGACGAGGAGGACGGCGTGGGACGAGGGGATCGGGCCACCGTCCGGTGGGCCCACGACCGCGAGCGCAAGAAGAAGGCGCGCGAGAAGCGGAAGGCTGCGGAGAGGTACGCGGCGCGGAAGGCCGCGAAGCGCGGCTGACCCGAGCGGCGGGCATCAGGACCGGCCGAGGCGGAAGCGGAGCGCGCCGATACCCTCGGCCTCGATCTCGACCTCGGCCCCGGGCCACAGGCGCTCGCCGAAGCGGTTGAGCTCGAAGGGGCCGGAGGCGAACGCCTCGCCGGCGGCGAGCCGCTCCTCGCGGGAGGCCAGGGCGACCTGCGCGAGGAGCGTCCGGGCCGTGCCGTTCAGGTTCCCCTTGGCCCACTCGCGGCCGTCCACCCGGACGGTGACGTAGGAGGTCTGCGGGTCCACCTCCTCCGGGGTCACCACGGCGGGCCCGAGCACGATGGGGCTTCCCCGTGGGGTCGGCTCGGGCCGTCCCGAGCGCGGGTGGACGAGGAGGTCGCCGAGGAGCGTGTAGCCGAACACCCAGCCGGGGACCTCCTCCCGGGGGAGGGCGCCCTCCACCGGCCGCCGGAGCACGGCGGCGATCCTCGGCCGCAGCTCCAGCCAGCCGGCGTGGGGCGGCCACGGCACGAGGTCGTCGGGACCGAGGACCGGCCGCTCGGCCGGTTCGGGATCGGCGCTGCGCAGGGCCGTGGGCAGGACCGGCGCGAGGAGGCGCGGCCGCTCCACGGCGAACAAGGCCGCGTCCTCCCGGGCGAGAGCCGCCCGCGCCGCGTCGAGGACGGTGCCTCCGTTGCTCGCGACCAGGCGCTCCATGGTGCTGGGGAACACCGGATGGCCGACCAGGTCGGGCAGGTCCACCACCAGGTCCCCGAGCACCGCCCCGAGCCGTCGGCGCCCGTTCCGATCGTAGGTCACGAGCCTCAATGGAACCCGATGGTACGCCCGCGGCGAGGCCGAACCGTGCAGGCCCGGCCCGCTCCTCGAGTGCTGGGAGGGGTCCGCGGCCCGCCGCCCGGCCGGGGGTTCCGACCCGGGGCTGACCCCGGGTCGGACGGCCCATCCCGGGGCCGGTCCACCGGCTTGGGTCGGAACGCCGACCCCGGCTACCATGGTGAACGTTGGCGCGCTGTCAGGCGCTCGCGAGGAAGGGGAGGCGACCATGGCAGAGCAGGGCTTCCGCATCACCTACGCCACGATGTCGGCCGACAACGAGGAGCTCCACCGCCTCTACGACCAGGGCATCGAGACGGCCCGCTCGTGGCTCGGCAAGGAGCACCCGCTGTACGTGAACGGCGAGGCGCGCGAGGGCTCCGGGTACCGCGACACGCTCTCGCCCATCGACGGCACGCTGATCGGCCGGTTCGCGCAGGGCACGCGCGAGGACGTCCGGGACGCGATCGCGGCCGCCAAGGCCGCGGCGGCGTCGTGGGGTAACCGGCCCTGGCAGGAGCGCGTGGCGATCGTCCGCCGGGCCGCCGACCTCATCACGGAGCGCCGCTACGAGCTCGCCGCGCTCATGGCCATGGAGGTCGGCAAGAACCGGCTCGAGGCCCTCGGCGACGTCGAGGAGTCGGCCGACCTCCTCCGCTGGAACGCCAACGAGATGGAGAAGCACGACGGCTTCCGGACGGAGATGCAGCCCCTCGGCTCGCCCGGCGAGTACTACGACGTCCTGCGGCCCTACGGCGTGTGGGCCGTGATCAGTCCGTTCAACTTCCCCATGGCGCTCGCGGCGGGCCCCTCGAGCGCGGCCCTCGTGGCCGGCAACACGGTGGTCTTCAAGCCGGCGCACCTCGGGGTGTTCACGGGCCTGAAGCTCTACGAGATCTACATGGAGGCCGGCGTCCCCAAGGACGTCTTCCACTTCCTGTCGGGCCCGGGGAGCGTCGTCGGGGACGAGATCGTGAACCACCCCGACGTCGGCGGCATCACCTTCACCGGCTCCTACGAGGTCGGCATGTCGATCTACCGGAGCTTCGCGAAGGACTACCCGAAGCCCGTCATCTGCGAGATGGGCGGCAAGAACCCGACCATCGTCTCGGACAAGGCCGACCTGGACAAGGCGACGGACGGCGTGATGCGCTCGGCGTTCGGGTTCGGCGGGCAGAAGTGCTCGGCCTGCTCGCGCGTGTACATCCAGCGGAGCGTGTACGACGCCTTCGTCCAGCAGCTGAAGGAGAAGACCGAGAAGATCAAGGTCGGGAACCCGCTCGAGCGCGACGTGTACCTCGGCCCGGTGATCGACGAGAACGCGGTGGCCACGTTCGAGGAGGCGGCCGCCGAGGCCCGCAAGAACGGCACGATCATCACCGGCGGCGAGCGCCTCACCGAGGGCGAGTTCGCCAAGGGCACGTACGTCCAGCCGACGATCGCGGAGGTGCCGGAGGACTCCTGGGTGTGGAAGAAGGAGCTCTTCGTGCCGTTCGTGGTCGTCGCGCCCTACGACACGCTCGAGGAGGCGATCGCGAAGGCCAACGACACGCAGTACGGGCTCACCGCCGGCTTCTACAGCGAGGACCGGGCCGAGATCGACCTCTGGCTGAACTCGATCGAGGCCGGGGTCATCTACGTGAACCGGCGTGCCGGCGCGACGACCGGCGCGTGGCCGGGCGTCCAGCCCTTCGGCGGCTGGAAGGGCTCCGGCACGACCGGGAAGGCCGGCGGCGGCCCCTACTACGTCCAGCAGTACATGCGGGAGCAGTCGAGGACGGTGATCGAGGAGTGAGCGAGGCCGAGACCGTCGACCTGGCGGAGGCCGACGCCCCCCACCTCGTCACCGAGATCCCCGGCCCCCGGGCCCGCGCCCACATCGAGCGCGACGCCCGGGTGACGAGCCCGTCGCTGCCCCGCGCCTACCCGTTCGTGCCGAGGCGCGGGGCGGGCTCCGTCGTCGAGGACGTCGACGGCAACCGGTTCCTCGACCTCAACGCGGGGATCGCCGTCACCTCGACGGGGCACGCCCACCCGAAGGTCGTCGAGGCCATCCAGCGGCAAGCGGCGGAGCTGATCCACTACTCCGCGAGCGACTTCTACCTCCCGATCTACGCCGAGGTGTGCGAGGCCCTGGACCGGATCGCCCCGATGTCCGGCCCCGTCCGGTCCTTCCTCACGAACTCGGGCACGGAGGCGGTCGAGGCGGCGCTGAAGCTCGCCCGGTACCACACCGGGCGCCAGTACGCGATCGCTTTCTACGGGGCCTTCCACGGCCGCTCCTACGGGGCGGTCACGCTCGGCGCGAGCAAGGCGAAGTACCGGGCCGGGTTCGGGCCCATGCTCCCCGGCGTGTACCACGCGTTCTACGGGGACTTCGATCACATCGAGCGGGTGCTGTTCACGCACCTGGTGAGCCCGCGGGAGGTGGCGGCGATCTTCGTGGAGCCGGTGCTCGGGGAGGGCGGGTACGTCGTCCCCCCCGAGGGCTGGCTGCGGTACCTGCGCGAGCTCTGCGACGAGCACGGGATCCTGCTGGTGGCCGACGAGGTGCAGAGCGGGATGGGGCGCACCGGGAAGCTGTGGGCCATCCAGCACTTCGGCGTGGAGCCGGACGTCCTGCTCTCGGCCAAGGGGATCGCGAGCGGGATGCCGCTCGGCGCCATGGTCGCCCGCGAGGAGCTCATGACGTGGGAGGCGGGGGCCCACGGCTCGACCTACGGCGGCAACCCCCTCGCGTGCGCCGCCGCCCTGGCCACCATCGAGCTCGTGGAGGGCGGGCTCGCGGAGAACGCGGCTCAGGTCGGCGCGGTGCTGCTCGATGGCCTGCGGGGCATCCGTGAGCGCCACCCCGACCTCGTCGCCGACGTCCGGGGGCTGGGGCTCATGATCGGGGTGGAGTTACCCGACCACGACGCCGCGGCGGCGGTCGAGCGGGCCGCGTTCAGCCGAGGCCTCCTCGTGCTCGGCTGCGGCGAGAACGCGATCCGGATGTCGCCGCCGCTCGTGTTCCGCGAGGACCAGGCCAAGGTCGCGCTCGAGGTGTTCGAGGAGGCGATCGCCGAGGTCGAGGCCCGCTGAGACGCTCGGCCGCGGCGCCCGCGGCCGCGGAGGAGGGTGGTCGCCCGATGGGCAACAAGGTCACGACGATGAGGGACGCCATCGCGGAGCTCGTCCGCGACGGCGACACGGTGGCGATCGAGGGGTTCACCCACCTGATCTGCTTCGCCGCCGGGCACGAGATCATCCGGCAGCGCAAGCGCGACCTGACGCTCGCGCGGATGACGCCGGACGTGATCTACGACCAGATGATCGGCGCAGGCGTGGCGCGCAAGCTGATCTTCTCCTGGCTCGGGAACCCCGGGGTGGGCTCCCTTCACGCCGCCCGCCGCCGGATCGAGCAGCAGGACCCCGAGCCCCTCGAGATCGAGGAGTACTCGCACTTCGGGATGGTGTGCCGGTACGTGGCCGGCGCGGCCAACCTGCCGTTCTTCCCCATCCGCTCCTACTACGAGAGCGACATCCCGAAGGTGAACCCGAACATCAAGTGGATGCGCTCGCCCTACGAGGACGGCACGGAGGTGGCCGTCGTCCCGCCGCTCCGGCCGGACGTGACGATCGTGGCCTGCCAGCGGGCCACGCCGGAGGGGGACGCCCAGATCTGGGGTCTCCTCGGCTGCCAGAAGGAGGCGGCGTTCGCGGCGGATCGCGTGATCGTGGTCTGCGAGGAGCTGGTGGACGAGTCGGTGATCCGACGCGATCCGAACCGCACGGTGATCCCCAGCATCATCGTGGACGCCGTCGTCGAGCAGCCCTACAGCTGCCACCCGTCCTTCGCCCAGGGCTACTACGACCGGGACAACGCCTTCTACCTGAAGTGGGACGAGATCTCGCGGGACCCCGAGGCCCTCGACGCCTGGCTCAAGGAGTGGGTCTACGACCTGGAGAGCCACGCGGACTACATCGAGAAGATGGGCCCCGCCCACTGGGAGTCGCTGAAGCCCGAGCCGGCCACCTCCGGCGAGGTGAACTACGGGAGGTACGCATGAGCGACCCCGGGTACACGAAGAACGAGATCATGATCGCCGCCTCGGCCCGGCTCCTCGCCGGTGTCCGGAACTGCTTCGTGGGCGTGGGGCTGCCGAACATCGTCTGCAACCTGGCGCAGCGGACGGTGGCGCCGGACCTCCAGCTGGTGTACGAGTCGGGGGTGTTCGGTGCCCGCCCGGAGCGGCTGCCGCTCTCGATCGGCGACCCCACGCTCGTGTCGGGCTCGACCGCGGTGACCTCGATGTTCGAGCTGTTCGCCTACTACCTCCAGGCCGGCCTCATCGACGTCGCCTTCCTCGGCGGCGCCCAGATCGACCGGTACGGGAACCTGAACACGACCGTGATCGGCGACTACCACCGACCGAAGGTGCGCCTGCCGGGCTCGGGCGGGGCGTGCGAGATCGCGATCCACGCGCGTAAGGTGCTGGTGATCATGCGCCAGGCGCAGCGGTCGTTCGTGGACGAGCTCCACTTCCGGACCTCGCCGGGGCACTCGGGTGATCCCGAGCACGACCGCGCCCGCGGCTGGTGGGGGAGCGGCCCGACGAACGTCGTCACGGACCTCGGGACCTACGGGTTCGACGAGGAGACCGGCGAGATGACGCTCCTCACGCTGCACCCCGGGGTCACGCTCGATCAGGTCCGGGAGAACATGGGCTGGGAGCCGAAGGTCGCGCCGGACCTCGGCGAGACCCCGCCGCCGACGCCCGAGGAGCTCCGCCTGATCCGCGAGGAGCTGGACCCCGAGGGCGTCTACACCTCGTGAGCGGCTGACCGTGGGCGAGCGGCACATCGTCGCGCTCGGCGGAGGGGGCTTCTCCGACGGCGACCCGCTGCTCGACGACTACATCCTGAGCCTCACCGGCAAGGCGTGCCCCCGCGTGGTGTTCGTGCCGACGGCGAGCGGCGACGCCGCCGCGTCCATCGAGCGCTTCTACGCCGCCTTCACCCAGCGTGAGTGCCGGCCGACGCACCTGTCGCTGTTCCAGCTGCCGTACCCGGCGATCGGCGAGATCCTCGCCTCCCACGACGTCGTGTACGTGGGCGGCGGGAGCGCGGCGAACATGCTCGCGATCTGGCGGCTGCACGGGCTCGACGAGGTCCTGCGCCGGGCCTGGGAGCGAGGCGTGGTGCTCGCCGGGGTGAGCGCGGGGGCGCTCGGCTGGTTCCAGGCAGGGGTGACGGACGCGCTCGGGCCGGAGCTCGCGCCGTGGCGTGACGGCCTCGGGCTGCTGCCGGGCTCGTTCTGCCCCCACTACGACAAGGAGGCCGGCCGTCGCCCCGCCTACCATCGGTTCGTGCGGGAGCGACGCCTGCCGACGGGGTACGCGGCGGACGATCTCGTCGGCCTCCACTTCGAGGGGACGGAGCTGGTCGAGGTCGTGGCCTCCCGGGAAGGGCCGGCGGCCTACCGCGTGGAGGCCGAGGGCGACGCGGTGTCGGAGACGCGGCTCGAGCCGCGGGTGCTCGGACCGAAACGGGAGGAGCCATGACCCACGTGTTCCGGCGCGTGCTCACGCGCGAGTTGCCGAGGGCCGTCCACGCGGAGGGCGTCTGGATCACCGACGCGGAGGGCCGTCGGTACCTCGACGGCGCGGGCGGCGCGATCGTCTCGGGCGTCGGCCATGGGGACCCCGCGCTCCTCGGCGCGATGGCGCGGCAGGCCGCGCGGGTCCAGTACGTCCACGGCACCATGTTCACCACGGATGCCCTGGAGGCCTACGCGGAGGACGTCGCCACGGTGCTCCCCATGGACGGGGCGATGATCTACCCCGTCTCCGGGGGCAGCGAGGCGGTGGAGACGGCGCTGAAGCTCGCGAGGACCTACCACCTCGCCCGCGGCGAGGAGGAGCGCCACGTCGTGATCGGGCGCCGGCAGTCCTACCACGGCAACACCCTCGGCGCCCTCGACGTCGGCGGCAAGGACCAGCTGAAGGGGCCGTACCTGCCGTGGCTCGGCCGGTTCCGCCACACCGAGACGCCGTACGAGTACCGGTGCGCGATGCCGGGCCATCCGGGCGGCTGCGCCGCCGCCTACGCGGAAGCCCTGGAGGCGCTGATCCTCGACATCGGTCCGGAGCGCGTGGCCGCGTTCATCGCCGAGCCGATCGGCGGGGCCACGCTCGCGGCCACGGTGCCGCCGCCCGGGTACTGGACGGCCGTGGTGGAGGTCTGCCGCCGCTACGGCGTGCTGGTCATCGCCGACGAGGTCATGACGGGCTTCGGGCGCACGGGCCGGTGGTTCGGCGTCGACCACTTCGACGTGCGGCCAGACATCCTCACCGCCGGCAAGGGCTCGACGAGCGGCTACTTCCCCTTCGGGTTCGCCGCGGCGAGCGCCGAGGTCTACGCGCCGGTGAAGCCGGGAGGGTTCGTCCACGGCTTCACGTGGTCCCACAACGGGATCGGGGCGGCGGTGGCCCACGCCACGCTCCGCCGCCTGCGCGAGGGGGACCTCGTCGGGCAGGCCGCGACCAAGGGCGAGCGCCTCCGCGAGGAGCTCCGCGCGGCCCTGGCCGAGAACCCCATCGTCGGCGACGTCCGGGGTATCGGGCTCATGGTGGGGATCGAGCTCGTCACCGACCGGGCGACGAAGGCCCCCTTCCCGCGCTCGGAGCAGGTCACCGAGCGGGTGCTCGCCGCGGCCCGCGAGCGGGGGCTGCTCCTGTACTCGAGCACGGGGCACGTGGACGGGCGGGACGGCGACCTCGTGATGTTCGGGCCTCCGTTCGTGATCTCGGAGGAGGAGATCGGGCTCGCGGTGGAGCGGGCCCGGGACGCGATCGACGAGGTCGCCGGGGTCCGGGCGGGCTGAGCGGTGGGCGGCCGGGCGGGCCTCGTCCTCGCGCCCGAGGCTCGGGCCTACGACCACGGACCGGGGCATCCGCTCCGCCCGGAGCGCGTGCTCTTCACGTGGGAGCTGATCCGGGCCTGCGGGTTGCTCGAGCTGCCGAGCGTGGAGGTCCTGGCCGGGCGTCCGGCGTCGGACGAGGAGATCCTCCTCGTCCACCGGGAGGAGTTCGTGGAGGCCACGCGGCGCGCCGGCCACGGGGAGGAGGGGCCCTGGCACCGGTTCGGCTACGGACCGGGCGACAACCCCGTCTTCCCCAACATGCACGAGGCCGCGGCCACGGTCGTCGGGGCCTCCCTGGTGGCCGCCGAGGCGGTGCTCGAGGGGCGGGTGGCGCATGCCTTCAACGCGGCCGGGGGGCTCCACCACGCGATGCCGGCTCGGGCCTCGGGCTTCTGCGTGTACAACGACCCGGCGGTGGCCATCGCGTGGCTGCTCGCCCACGGCTCGGGCCGGGTGGCCTACGTGGACGTGGACGCGCACCACGGCGACGGGGTCCAGGCCGTCTTCTTCCGGGACCCGCGGGTCCTCACGATCTCGCTCCACGAGTCCGGCGAGTACCTGTTCCCGGGCACCGGCTTCGTGGAAGAGCTCGGCGAGGGCGAGGCCGCCGGCACCAAGGTGAACGTGCCGCTCCGTCCCGGCACCGGCGACCGGGCCTGGTTGCGCGCCTTCGACGAGATCGTCCCGCCCCTGCTCTCCGCCTTCCGGCCGGACGTGCTCGTCACGCAGCTCGGGTGCGACACCCACGCCACCGACCCCATCGCGCATCTGCGGCTCACGACGAACGCCTACCGGGAGACGGCCCGCCGCCTCCACGCGCTCGCGCACGAGGTGGCAGGCGGGCGGTGGGTGGCGACCGGGGGTGGCGGGTACCAGTGGGCGCGGGTCGTGCCCCGGGCCTGGACGCTGTACTTCGCCGAGATGGCCGACGCCGAGCTCCCGGACCACCTGCCGGAGTCCTTCATCGAGCAGGTCGAGTTCCAGCTCCGCGCGGGGGTCCCGACGACGTTCTCCGAGGAGCCTCTGCCGGAGCCGGATCCCGACGTGGAGGTGGAGGGCGTGATCCACCTGGTGCGGCAGACGATCTTCCCGCGCCACGGGCTCGAGCCGTGAGCCCGCGGAGCGTCAAGCTCGTCTGCACGCTCGGCCCGGCGAGCGCCGAGCCCGCGGTCGTCGCGGGGCTGCTCCAGGCGGGCGCCGAGGTGCTCCGGGTGAACCTCTCCCACGGCACGCCGGAGGGGCAGGCGGCGCTGGTGGCGGCGGCCCGCCACGCGGCCGCGAGCCTCGGCGCGGAGCCGGCGATCATGGCCGACCTCCCCGGCCCGAAGATCCGCCTCGGCGAGCTCCGCGACGGCTCGGTCGCGCTCGAGACCGGGGCGCGGTTCGTCCTGCGTCCGGGCGGCGGTCCCGGCGACGCGGAGGGGGCGCCGACCACGTACCCCGGGCTCGGCCGGGACCTCCGGGTGGGCGATCGGATCCTGCTCGCGGACGGCGCCGTCGAGCTCGTCGTGCGGGAGGTGGGTGAGGAGGTCGTCGCGGAGGTGGCGCGGGGAGGGGTCGTCCGCTCCGGCGCCGGGCTCAACGTCCCCGCCGAGCGCCTGTCGCTCCCGGCCATCACCGATCGGGACCGGGAGGCGCTGGCCCGAGCGCTCGAGCTCGGCGCGGACCTCGTGGCGCAGTCCTTCGTGCGCGAGGCCGCCGACGTCATCGGCCTGCGGGCGCTCATGGGCGTCCGCCCGGTGCCGATCGTGGCCAAGCTCGAGACCCGGCCCGCCGTCGAGGGGATCGATGAGGTCCTCGCACGGGCCGACGCGGTCATGGTGGCCCGGGGGGACCTCGGGGTCGAGCTGCCGATGGAGGAGATCCCCGTCCTCCAGAAGGAGCTGCTGCGCGCGGCCCGCGCGGCGGGGCGTCCGGCGATCGTGGCGACCCAGATGCTGGAGTCGATGACGCGCTCGCCCCGTCCCACGCGGGCTGAGGCGAGCGACGTGGCGAACGCCGTCCTCGACGGCGCCGACGCGATCCTGCTCTCGGGCGAGACGGCGATCGGCGCGTTCCCGGTGGAGGCGGCCCGCGCCGCCGTGCGGATCGCCGAGGTCGCCGAGGAGCGGGGCGGCGCGTTCCGAGCGCCGGGGCCCGTCTGCACGCACCCGGACGAGGCCTCCGCGGTCGCCCACGCCGCCGCGGATCTCGCCGAGGACGATCCGAGCGTGGTCGCGATCGCCTGCTACACCGAGTCGGGGCGCACCGCCGGGCTCCTCGCCGCGGAGCGGCCGCGGGTGCCGGTGTACGCGTTCGTGCCCGACTCGGGCGTCCGTCGATCGCTCCAGGTGCGGTTCGGCCTCCGGCCGCTGCCGGCCGAGCGCCCGGCCGACACCGACGCGATGATCGCGCTGATGGACCGCGGCCTGCGAGAGCGCGGGCTCGTGCGGGAGGGTGACGCCGTCCTGATGGTGGCGGCCATGCCGGCCGGCAAGGCCTCGACGAACATGCTCAAGGTGCACCGGATCGGCGGCCCCCTCCGCTGACGCCCGGCCGGGCTACGGGGTGCGCCGGGACGGGAGGTCCCGCTCCGGGGCCAGGCGCCCGACGCCCCAGCGGTAGACCGGCGGGGTGAGGACGCGGAAGACCTGGGCCGCGGCGAGGGCGCGGGGGACGGAGACCTCCGGCGCCCGGCCCCGTCGGATCACGTCGACGATCACGCGGGCCACGCGCTCGGGGCGCATGACCAGAGGGCGAGGGATGCCCTCCTGGGGGAAGCCCTCGGTCCGCGTGAAGCCGGGGTTCACCGCGGTGACGAGGATCCCGAAGGGCCGGAGCTCGTGGTACAGGGACTCGCTGAAGCCCACGACGGCGTGCTTCGTGGCGCCGTAGACCGAGGAGCCGGGGGTCGCGAAGCGTCCGGCGAGGGAGGCGACGTTCACGATGTGGCCGCGTCGGCGCTCGAGCATCGTCGGGAGGAACACGTGGGTGCCGAGCATCACGCCGAGCACGTTCACCCGGACCACGCGCTCGATCCGCTCGGCCGAGAGCGTCCGGAAGGGCCCGCCGTCGGGGATGCCGGCGTTGTTCACCAGCACGTCGCATCGACCGTAGGCCTCGTCGGT
>SIRV01000129.1 GCA_004366195.1 Actinomycetota bacterium | reverse complement strand
AACACGAGCGGGATCGACCGCATCATCCAGGGCCAGGCCACGACCCCCACGATGGGGTCCTTCCAGAACGCGTACTCGGCGACGAGCAGCCCGACGATCCCGAGCGCCCCCACCACGCTGATCCAGGGGAGGCCCGCGATGGACCGCCGGAACGGGGACGTCTCGTACAGGTCCCGCCGCCGGTAGGGGAAGGCCACGGCCGCCGCGCAGGTGAGGATGAACGAGATCAGCCAGCCGAAGATGCCGGAGATGTTCGTCACCCAGTTCAGCACGTAGGCGACGAGCGCGAACTCCCCGAGGAGCCCCACGATGAGGATGGCCCAGGTCGGCGTGTGGGTCCTGGGGTTCACGTAGGCGACCTTCTCCGGGAACACGCGGTCGAACGACCATGCGAGCATGGCCCGTGTCGAGGCCAGGTAGTTGATCGGGAGCCACACGTAGGTCCAGAACACGAACGAGATCCCGAGGAACAGCACGACGAGCGGGTTGCTGATCACGAGCATGCCGACGAGCTCGTTGTACGTCGGCGCGAACGACATCCCCGCCGCCCGCTGCAGGTCCTCCGGAGCGAGGTACCCGAGCGCCCCGAGGAGCTCGCTGCCCGCCACCCGCGACACGAGCGCGATCAGCACGAGCATCCACGCCGTCACGTACAGGACCGAGACCGGCATGCCGAGGAACTGCGTCTTGCGGGCTTGGCGGACCTCGCCCCCGAGGAAGCTCGAGGTGATGGCGAAGAGCACGATGTACAGCGGCCACACCATCGAGATCAGCGTCTGGTACCAGGAGAACGGCGCGTCGGCCACGAAGCCCTGCTCCTTCGCCGTCTCGATGACCCGCTGCGCCGCGTCGGCCGGGCCGCCGAGCGAGACCGCGTACCCGTTGAACGCCGCCACCATGCGGTCCTGGCTGGAGAACAGCAGGATCACCGCGGCGAGGACCAGCCCGAGGGTCGCGATGGCGAACGCGACGTTCTGGATCTTGAAGTACAGGCGCGTCCCCCGCCAGAACACGACGCCGAAGAAGGCGATGAGGGCCGTGCCCGCGAGGAAGATCCCCCAGTCGGTCGAGAACCGGTCGCCCAGTCGGATCAGGCCGTCGTTGTCGAGCGAGGCTCCGAGCATCCGGAACAGGCCGGTGAGGCCGTACTGGCCGAAGAACGCGGCGGGGATCCCGACGTAGAGGGTCATCCACGCCACCCAGTTCCAGCCGCTCACGAACCCCAGCGCGGGGTGGAGCGTGCGGCTGATGTAGACGTAGTCGCCGCCCGAGCGTGGCATCACCGACGCGAAGTACGCGTAGACGGTCGCCATGGGCAGCGCGATCAGGCACGAGAGCAGCGTGCCCCAGAACATGCTCGCCCCCGGGTACAGGGCCGGGACCAGGAGCAGGATGAACGCCACCCCGATCCCGATGTTCTGGTTGTTCGTGTTGTACACGAAGATGTCGAGCGGCCGGATGTCCTTCGTGAGCCCGGTCGCCTCACGGACGAACAGTCGCGGTGCCGTACCTTCGGCCATCGCCCCCTCCTCGGATCACCCCGACACCAGCTGGTACGACGTCACCTTGCCCTTGCGGACCGTCACGAGCGCTCCATCCAGGACCCCCTCCCCGTAGCGGCTCCCCGGGTTCAGCGACAGCGTCGCGCCGATCCGCGCCGAACCCCTCGACTCGTGGATGTGGCCGTGCAGGCCGAGCAGCGGCTGGTGCTCGCGCAGGACCTCGGCCACCGCGTCGCTGCCGACCGGCACCATCTGGATCTCGCCGCCCGCCTGCACCGGCCGCAGGTCCTCGGTGAGGAGCGGCGCCCAGTCCAACCCGGAGCCGCGCGGCGGCACGTGGAGGTTGAACAGGGCCGGCTTGGAGCCCGAGAGCCCCGGCAGCATGGCGCGGATCTTCTCCCCGAGCTCCTCGTCGGTGCACTCCCGGGGGCTGTGCCAGGGGGTGGGGTTCGCCCACCCCAGGCTGATCATCTCGAGCTGGCCGCCCGCGATCTCCACCACGCGTCCCTCCGGGTTCACCACCACCTCGCTGGAGGCGATCACGTCCTCCACGCCGAACTCGTCGTCGTTGCCCGGCATGACGTAGACCTCCACCCCGGAGCCGCGCAGGCGCTCGTCGGCGAGCTCGATCCACCGCGCGAGGTGGGCCCGCATCTGCTGGGAGAAGACCGAGCGCATGTAGGTGTGGTCGCGCTCGAGCCGCTCGTACTCGTCCTCGTCGCACACGTACGGATACATGCCGTTGGTGCGGAGGACGTCCTTGAGCCGCTCCAGCTCCTCCTGGGTCTCCGCCCGGCGGACCTCGCCGAGGATCCGTCCCACCCACGCGCCGCCCCGACGCACGATCGGCACGAGCACCTTCCCGGTGACGTCCCCCCCGAGGATCAGGACATCGGCGCCGTAGAACTTGGCGGCGTTCAGGAACTTCCGCCAGCAGCGCTCGGACCCGTGGATGTCCGCCGCGTAGTAGATCGTCGTCTGCGCCACGTCTCCGTCCTCGGTTCCCCCACGCTCAACCTATCGCTTGATAGGTCCATGAGGGGCCGCATGGTACGACCAACCGACACGGCGGTCAAGTGGGATCAGGTTCCCGCGTACGGGGCGTCGGTGAGACGGCGCAGGCCGTCGCCCTCGACGACGTAGTCGTCCTCGACCTTCAGCACCACCGGCCGCCCGTCCACCTCCACGGTCGTCTCCGGCTCCAGGGCGATCACCATCCCCTCGAGGAGGACCTGGTCCCGGTCCATGCGGTCGGCCCGGTGGATGGTCGGCAGCTCGCAGGCGCGCAGCCCGATCCCGTGCCCCACGGAGTAGGGCGTGACGGGGAGACCCTGCCGTTCCAGGTAGCCGTTGACCGCCGCCTGGATCTCGGAGGCGCGCACGCCCGGCCGGGCGGTCTCCTCCCCGATCCGGTGGGCCTCGAGCAACCGTCGGTGTGCCTCGCGGACCGACGCCGGTGGCTCGCCCACGAACCCGACGCGCGCCATGTCCGACGCGTACCCGCCGGCGCCGTAGCAGCCGATGTCGAAGAAGAAGGCCTCGCCCTCGCGGAGCTCGTTCCCGACGGCGAACCAGGTGCCGCTGCCCCGCCGCACGTTGCAGAGCGAGTGGGACAGGTACTCGACGCCGGCACGTTGGAGGTGCCCCATCGCGGCGGCGAGCACGTCGTGGTCGAGGACCCCCGGGCGAGCGGCCGCCAGCGCGGCCTCCGCCGCGCGCGAGTTCACCGCGCTCGCCGCCTCCAGCAGGCGGATCTCCACCGCGTCCTTGCGCAGGCGCAGGTCGTAGAGCTCGCTCGCGACGCCGCGGAACGTCGCCTCCGGCAGCTCCGCCCGCAAGCCCTCGAGCAGATCGGAGGCGAGCAGGTCCAGACCCACCCGCCGCGCACCCCGCTCCCGCAGGACCGCGGCCAGCGCCCCGACCCAGAACCCGCGGTGCGCGAGGGCCGGGCTCCACGACGGGAGGGGCCGGAGCGAGCGCACCCAGGGCATGTCGGGATCGGGGTCGCCCACCCGCTCGTCCACCCACGGCACGAGGACGTCGCACGTGCCGTCCGGCCCGACCACGGCGGCGAACCAGTCGAAGCCCTCGGCGATGATGAGGGTCCGGACGTCGGTCGTGTAGCGGATCGCGTCGAACGTGGTGAGCAGCAGGTGGTCGAGGCCGAGCGTCGCCATCAGCTCGGCCGTCTTGCCCCATCGCTCCCGCCGCAGCTCGGCGGCGTCGAACACCGGCCAGTCGTGCACCCCTCCTCCTTTCCCCTACCCCAGGCCGAGGAGCGCGAGCCCGCCGGCCACGAGCGCCACGCCCAGGTACTGGTTGGCCACCGGCCGCTCACCGAGCAGCAGCACCGAGAGGGCCACCGCGATGAGCGGGAACACGCAGGACGCGACGACGACGATGGAGACGAACCCGCGCTCCGCGCCGAGCGCGTACATCGCGACCCCGAGGAGATCGGCGAGCCCCACGGCGAACGCCCCCGCGACCGCCGCGCCGCGCATGGGCTCCGGCGCGGAGCCGCGGCCGAGCCCGAGCCCCACCGCGCCGAGGGCCACCACCTGCCCGACGCGCGATGACCACAGCCCGACGACCCAGCCGACCTCCCGGCTCAGCCAGGCGAGGATGAACCCCGCCACCCCGAACAGGAAGGCCGAGGCGAGGGCGAAGGGGAGCCCCGGTGCTCGCTGGTGCGTCCCCTCGAGCACCCGAGGCAGATCCGCCGAGGCGAGCATGACCCCGACCACGGTGACGATGGCCCCGGCCATGGCCGGGCCGCTGGGTCGCTCGCCGAGCAGGACGACCGCCAGGACCAGCCCGACGAGCGCGTAGGCCGCCCCGATCGGCGACACCACGGCGACCGGTCCGAGCTGGAGCGCGCGGTAGTGGAGGGCGTAGGCGGCCGCGCCGGCGAGCGCATTCAGCACGACCCACCCGAGGATCGGCGCGAGCACCCCGATGCGATGGCCCCCGGCGAGCAACATGGCCGTCATCGCCGCGGCCGTGCACACCTGGGAGAGCAGGACCGTCCACACGCTCCCGAGCCGCCGCGCCACCACCGCCCCACCGAAGTCCGCGAGGCCCCAGCCGAGGGCGGCCGCGAGCCCGTAGATCACGCCGGTGCCCGGGCCTCGGCGAGGGCGTCCACGGCGACCGCGCCGCGCTCGGAGACGAGGAGCGGGTTGGCCTCCAGGGAGGCGAGCCGGTCCCGCAGGTCGTGGGCGGCGCGGGCGATGGCCTCGACCGCCTTGGCCACGGCGCGGAGGTCGTGTTCGTCGGGGTCGAGGCCGCAGCGCCCCGCCTGCTCCTCGACGTAGGCGCGGGCCTGCGCCGGGGTGAGCGGAGCGGCCACGAAGACCGCGGACCCGGCCTCCGCGAGCGCCCCGCCCGGCCGCATCGTCACGCAGGCGCCGAAGCGCTCGTCCACCACGGCGCCGACGAGGACCTCGTGCCCGTGGGCCATCTGCTGCACGAGCACCTTCGGCGAGGCGGCGCCGGCCCGCTGCGCCGCCTGGAGCACCTCGGCGGCCGCGACCTCCACGTCGGTGGGGTTCCGCAGGCCGAGCCGCACGCCGCCGAGCTTGGCCTTGTGGGGGATCTCGGCGGCGAGGGCCTTCACCGCCACCGGGAAGCCGATCCGACGCGCCGCCTCGGCGGCCTCCTCGGGGGTCGAGACCGTGGCCTCCCGCGGCCGGCGCACCCCGTACAGCTCGAGCAGCCTCGCCCCCTGGATCTCGTCGAGGGGCCCGGAGAGACCGCGCAGCAGCCGGAGCGCCGCCCCCCGGTTCGGATGCGGAGGGAGGTCGGGGATGGAGCGGGCCCGCGAGGTCTGCAGGTCCACGAGGGCTCGGATCGCCCCCGTCGCGGCGTGGTGGCCCTGGAGGAAGGGCAGGCGCTGGGCCCGGGTCCAGGCCTTCGCCCGAGCGTCGTACGCGAGCGGGCTCATCGCCACCGAGGCGAAGGCCACCTTCGTCTCGCGCTGCAGCTCGCGGACGCGACCGAGGAGGTGCTCCGCCCACACCGTCTCGTCCGGGAGGCGCGGGGGGAACGCGTCGAACGCCACGAACCCGACGTTCGGGTCGTTCGCGAGGGCCTCCAGCGCCCCCTCGAACATCTCGGTCTCCACCGCGGCCTGACCGGTGACGTCGAGCGGGTTGTTCTGGGAGGCGAAGGGCGGCAGGACCTCGCGGAGCCGGGCCTTCGTCTCCACCGTGAACTCGGGCAGCGAGAGCCCCTTCGCCCCCGCCGCCTCGGCGAAGAGCGTGCACGCCCCTCCGGACTGGAGCGCGGCCGCCACCCCCGGCGCGCGCAGGCGCCGGTGATGGCTGAGGAGCACGGCGGCCTCGAACATCGTGACCGGGTCCTCCACGAGGATCGCGCCGTGGCCCCGCAGCCACGCGTCCCGGAGCGCCGTGTTCCCGGCGAGCGCGCCGGTGTGCGCGACGATCGAGCGTCGCGCGGCTTCGCTCCGACCCGCCGGGGCGCACACGAGCACCGGCTTGCGCGCCCGCCGGAGGGCATCGAGGCCGCGCTCGATCCCCTCCACGTCCCGCATGGTCTCGATGTAGGTGGCGACGAGCTTCGTGTGGGGGTCCTCCGCGGCCCAGGCGAACATGTCGCCGAGGCCGATGACGGCTTCGTTGCCGACCCCGAGGATGATCCGGAGCCCCACCCCCCGGTCGGACGCCATCTGGTTCATCGTCCAGGCCACCGTCCCCGACGGCGAGATCACGCTGATCCCGCCGGGGACGGGCTCGGGGGGCGGCGTCGTCCCGTAGGGCGCAACGCGGTCCACGTAGTTCACGTACCCCTCGACGTTCGGCCCGAGGACCGGCAGCCGGTGCCGGAGCGCCTTCTCCCGCAACTCGGCCTGGAGCGCCCTGCCCTCCTCGCCGGCCTCGGCGAACCCGGAGGAGACCACCATCACCGCGCGGACCCCCGCCGCGGCGACGTCGTCGATCATCCGGACGACCACCCGGGCCGGGACGAGGAACACGAGGAGGTCCACGCCCCGCGGGAGCTGGAGCGGGGAGTCGAGGCACGGCCGTCCCCACACCGTCTCGTACTTGGGGTTGATGGGGTACAGCTCGCCGCGGAACCCGACGTGCCGGAGGGAGCGCTCGAACTCCGGCGCCCACGAGTCGGAGGACTCCGAGGCCCCGACGATCGCGATCGAGCGCGGCGCGAGCAGCGGTCGCAGGTCCATCGCCGGTCGCCTCACGCCCCCTCCCCCCGGTAGCGCGCGTCCCGCCAGGCGATGGCCGCCTTCAGCCCCTGCTCCTGCGTGATGCGCCGGAACTCGTCCCGGGCGGGGAGGTTCGCGGTCTCGATGATCGTGTCGAGCTCGGTGTTGGCGGCCATCGCGGCCCGGAACCCGGCCACGTCCCAGACGCGGTTCAGCGCCCGCTTCGTCGTCTGCACGACGAACGGCTCGTTCTTCGCGATCTCCTCGGCGAGCGCCAGGGTGGCAGACCCCAGCTCGTCCCGGGGCACGACGCGGTTCACGAGCCCGATCCGGAGCGCCTCCTCCGCCGGGATCCGGTCCTCGCCGGTGAACAGCAGCTCCTTGGCCTTGCGCACCCCCACGACCCAGGGCAGGAACATCGAGACCACCCCGGAGCCGAACCGGATGTCGACGTACCCGAAGTACGCATCGTCGGCCGCCACCGCGAGATCGCACGCGAGCATGAGGTCGGTCCCCCCCGCCAGGCAGTAGGAGTGCACGCTCGCGATCACCGGCTTCGGGTGGTCGAGGATGCGGAGCATCTGCTCCGTCGAGCGCCGGAGCTCGGCGTACCACGCTGCCGAGTCCTGCACCCCTGCCTCCGCGTCCTCCTTCAGGTCGTACCCGGCGCAGAACGCGCGCCCCGCACCCCGGAGCACGAGGACGGAGACGGCGTCGTCCTCCGCCGCCTCGTCGAGGGCGGCCATGAGGGCGTCCATGAGCGTCGCGTTCAGCGCGTTCAGCGACCGCGGGCGGTTCAGCGTGAGGACCCGGACGGGGCCGGCGTCCTCGACGAGCAGGACCGGCTCGGCGTCGGCGGGCGATCCGGATGTTGCCACGGGAGCCTCCTCGGATCGGGGTGGGCCGAATGATACATGGCGCCCTGAACCGACCTTCAAGGAGCGGGCCCGGGGACGGCGTCCCTCGTGGGAGGCAGGGCTGTTGGGTTGCACGAGCGGCCCTCGAGTGCTATGCAGACGGTTTGTACGGCCGCTCAAATCCGGAGCACGACCCACGGGAGGGGGCATGAGACACCCGCGTGAGCGCTGGACGCCGCACATGAGCCGCCGCGAGTTCCTGCTGCGGTCGGCCGGCACGGCCCTGGCCCTGCCGAGCCTCTCCGCCATCCTCGCCGCCTGCGGGCGCCGGCAGCCGGGGGGTGCCGTCGGAGAGGGCGGCAGCCCCGAGGTTCTGATCGGGACCCCCGACAACCCGGTCGAGCAGCCGATCTTCGACGACAACCCGCCCATCGAGTCCGGTCTCGAGCCCGAGCCCGGTCCGTTGCGCATCTACAACTGGGCCGACTACCTCTGGCCCAAGGTGCTCAAGGATTTCGCCAAGGAGTACGGCATCGACTACGAGCCGGTGACCACCTTCTACAATGAGGAGGAGGCCATCCGGAAGCTCCAGACCGGGGAGCTCAAGGTGGACGTGTGGTTCCCCACCGGCGAGGTCGTCTCCAAGGTGGTGGCCGGGAAGCTGATCCAGCCGTTGAACCACGACTACATCCCGAACCTGAAGAAGAACGTCTGGCCGTCCCTCGCCGATCCCTTCTACGACAAGGGCTCCCGGTACACGGTGCCGTACACCGTGTACCAGACGGGGATCGGATGGCGAACGGACATGGTGGACTCGGCGGACATCCTCGAGGCCGAGAACCCGTGGGACGTGTTCTGGAACCCCAAGTACAAGGGCATCGCGGGGCTCTACGACGACTTCGAGGAGGCCCTCGCCGCGGCGGCCTACCGGCTCGGGTTCGACCCCTACGAGGAGGATCCCGAGCGAATCATGGAGGCGGCCGACGCCCTCATCGAGCTGGTGGACCTCATGAACATCCGCTACACGATCGACGGCGCCTACGCCAAGCTCCCGGAGGGGAAGTTCGGGGTGCACCAGGCGTGGTCAGGCGACATGGTGGCGACATGGTGGTACTACCCTGAGGGCGACGACCCGAGCACGGCTCAGTACCTCTGGCCGCCCAAGGCGCCGAACCCCGCCCGCGGGAACATCGCGAACGACTGCATCGCGATCGTGCGAGGCGCCGAGCACCCCGTGCTCGCGCACCACTTCCTCAACTTCATGCTCGATGAGAAGCACGCGCTGGACAACTTCAGCTGGGTGGGCTACCAGCCGCCCCAGAACGGCATCGACCCCGACTCCCTCGTGGAGGAGGGGTACGTGAAGCCGTGGCTGAAGTCGGCCGTGATCCAGAAGGAGGACTTCGACGCGGCCATGGGCGTGACCCCGCGGCAGCTCACGCCGGAGGAGGAGGCGGCATGGCTGGAGGCCTGGCAGCGCGTGCAGGCGGGCGGATGAGCGCGCCGGCGAACGCCCGTCGCTGAGGAACGCCCGAGCGGATGCCCAGGAAGGAAGGCGGCGTCGTCGGCGAGCACCGCTCGCTGTGGCCGGCCCTCGCGGCACCCGGCGTGGTGTGGCTGGTCCTCTTCTTCCTCGCGCCCTTCTACGCGATCTTCGCCGTCGCGATGGGAACGGTCGACCCCATCTTCCTCCAGCCGCAACCCGAGTGGAACCCATACTTCTGGGACCCGTCGTCGTTCCGAGACGTGTTCCGCGAGATCTTCACGGGCGGCGCGCTGGGGGACACGTTCGTGCGGACGATCGGGTACGTCGCCGTGGCATCCGGACTGTGCATCCTGATCGGCTACCCGGTCGCGTACTACGTCGCGCGTCGCGCCGGCAGGTGGAAGGGACTCCTGCTCCTGCTCATGCTGGCGCCGTTCTGGATCAACTACCTGATGCGGATGCTGGCCTGGGTGAACCTGCTCGACGTGGATGGGCAGCTCAACCGCCTCCTGGTGACGATCGGCCTGCTGCCGCAGCCCCGGGACTGGCTCGCCGGTCACCACGAGACCGTCATCCTCGGCCTCGTCTACGGGTACCTCCCCTGGTTCATCCTCCCCCTGTACGCGGCCCTGGACCGGATCGATCAGAACGTACTGGAGGCGGCGCGGGACCTCGGCGCGAGCCCCTTCAAGGCGTTCCTGCGCGTCACCCTCCCGCTCTCGCGTCAGGGGATCCTGGCCGGCACCGTCCTCATCATGCTGCCGATGTTCGGCGACTACTACACGCCCAACCTTCTGTCCGGTTCGCCCCGGACACGGATGATCGGCAACTGGATCGACTTCTTCGTCAACTCCACCGTGAGCGCCGGCGGGCAGGGAGCCGCGCTCACCATCGTGCTGATGTTGTTCGTGGCCCTGCTGATGGTCTACTACCTGGTCAGCGTGGCAAGGGCGACGCGGGAGGCGAGGGGATGAGCGCCGAGGCCGTCGTCGCGCGTCCCAAGCCGGGGATCCTGGAGCGGGTACGGGCGTGGCTCGCCAACCCGTGGGCGCAGCCCCGAGGGCTCGCCGTCTTCACCTGGCTCTACATCGCCTGGTCGCTCATCCCCGTGGCCATCGCGGTGCAGTTCTCGTTCAACGCGGGCCGCTCGCGGAGCACGTGGCAGGGGTTCTCCCTGCGGTGGTACATCTCGGACCCCGACCTCTCGGTCCTCCACGACCCCTCGCTGCGGCTGTCCCTCCTGCAGAGCTTGCGGCTCGCGGGTCTGACGATGCTCGTGGCCACGCCGATCGGGGTGGCCCTGGCGATCGGGCTCGCGCGCTGGCGGGGCCGCGCGGCCCAGGCCGCCAACTTCCTCATGCTGTTCCCGCTCGTCACGCCGGAGATCGTGATGGGCGTCTCGCTCTTCCTGGTGTTCACCTACCTCTACGACTTCATCCCGCTCGGCACCTGGGCGCAGTTCATCGGGCACGTGACCTTCTCGATCTCGTTCGTGGTCGTCATCATCCGCGGGCGCCTGTTCGCGATCGGCCGGGACTACGAGGAGGCGGCGATGGACCTCGGCGCCTCACAGACCGAGGCGCTGCGCCGCGTGCTGCTGCCCATGCTGGCCCCCGCGATCTTCGCGAGCTTCATGATCGTCTTCGCCCTGTCCATCGACGACTTCGTGATCAGCCAGTTCCTGTCCACGGGAGCCGAGACCATCACGATCCCGGTCCGCCTCTACTCCACGGCGCGCCTCGCACCCTCGCCCGCCCTCAACGCCCTCGCGAGCCTCATGCTGTTCGCCACGCTCATCGCGATCACCCTGGCCGGGCTGTTCCTGCGGGTGGCGCGTCGTCGCCAGGCGGCGCGAGGTGGCTCGGCCGTCCAGGATCTCGCGAAGCTGGAGTTCTGAGATCCGGGCCTCAGCCGGCGGAGACGCCGGCCTCGGCCTCCTCGGTCGCGTAGGCGACCTGCGGGCCGGTGTCCACGAGCACCCGGAGCGCCTCGGCCGGCAGATGCACCGCCACCGGCGTCCCCTGCTGGAAGGGGACCTGCGTGCCGGCGTTCTGGATCCACACCTGGAGGGTCTGGCCCGAGGCGAGGTGCACGATGACCTGGAGCGTCGAGCCGACGTAGACGACGCGCTCCACCATCCCCGGCACCCGGTTCTCGCCGGTCGCGCCGTGCTCCTCCAGCCGGATCCGCTCCGGCCGGATCGTCACCTTCACGTCGCCGCGGGCGTGGACGTCGCCCTTGCCCGCCACGAGCTCGAAGTCCCCGAGGAGGACCCGGGCGCGCCCGTCCGGGGTCCCCCCCTCGCACCGGGCATCCATGAGGTTGGAGACCCCGAGGAAGTCCGCCACGTAGGCGGTGGCCGGCTCCTCGTAGACCTCGGCCGGCGTGCCGACCTGCTCGACCCGGCCGTTGCTCATCACGGCCAGGCGGTCG
Source organism: Actinomycetota bacterium (assembly GCA_004366195.1). Lineage (GTDB taxonomy): Bacteria > Actinomycetota > UBA4738 > UBA4738 > HRBIN12 > HRBIN12. The sequence continues at coordinate 1,129 of SIRV01000129.1, read as the reverse complement.
GACATCGTGAGCGCCTCCTCCTGGTCGTGGGTCACGTAGATGAACGTGATCCCCACCTCCTGCTGGAGGGTCTTCAGCTCGATCTGGAGAGCCTTGCGGAGCTTGGCGTCCAGGGCGCCGAGCGGCTCGTCCAGCAGGAGCACGGCTGGGTTGAGGACCAGGGCCCGGGCCAGGGCCACCCGCTGCTGCTGGCCACCGGAGAGCTGCGAAGGCCGGCGCTTCTCGAACCCCTCGAGCCGCACGAGCGCGAGCGCGTCCGCCACGCGCTTGCGCGCCTCGGCCTTCGTCACGTTCTTGTACCGGAGGCCGAACCCGACGTTCTCGGCCACCGTGAGGTGCGGGAACAGCGCGTAGTTCTGGAAGACGGTGTTCACGTTGCGCTTGTGGGGCGGGGTCTGGGCCATGTCCACGCCGTCCAGGAGGATCTGGCCCTCATCCGGCCGCTCGAATCCGGCGATCATCCGGAGCGTGGTGGTCTTCCCGCACCCCGAGGGACCGAGGAGCGAGAAGAACTCCCCCGGCGGCATGTCCAGGTTGATGCCGGCGACCGCCGTGACGTCGCCGAAGCGCTTCACCAGATCGACGAGGACGACCTCTCCACCCGCCATGCAGGGCGCAGGATAGCGCACGCGTCAAGGCCCTGCACGGCCGTTCAAGACCCATGCAACGCGCGAGGATCAGCCGGTCAGGTAGACGTAGACGTGCTTCGTCTCCAGGAAGTCCTCGAGCCCCGCCTCGCCGAGCTCGCGCCCGATCCCCGAGCGCTTGTAGCCGCCCCAGGGGGCCTCCACCGGCGCCGCCTGGGTCCCGTTGATCCAGACCGTCCCCACCCGGAGCGCCCGAGCCACGGTGATCGCCTTCGTGATGTCCCGGGTCCAGATGGCCGCGGCGAGCCCGTACTCGTTGTCGTTGGCGAGGCGCACGACCTCCTCGACCTCCGTGAACGGGATCACCGTCATGACCGGGCCGAAGATCTCCTCCCGGGCGATCGTGAGGTCGTTCGTCGCGTCGGCGAAGATCGTGGGCGGCACGAAGTACCCGCCGGAAAGGCGCGGGTCGGTCGGGCGCTCGCCCTGGACGGCGAGGCGGGCCTCCTCCATCCCGATCGCGATGTACCGCTCGACCCGCT
>SIRV01000128.1 GCA_004366195.1 Actinomycetota bacterium | reverse complement strand
CCAGGAGCTGGAGCAGCAGGTTGAACGCGTCGGGGTGGGCCGTCTCGAGCGCGTCCAGGAGGATCACGGAGTAGGGGCGGCGGCGCACGGCCTCGGTGAGCTGGCCGCCCTCCTCGTAGCCGACGTAGCCGGGCGGGGCGCCGACCAGGCGGGAGACCGTGTGGCGCTCCTGGTACTCGCTCATGTCGATCCGGACCATGGCCCGCTCGTCGTCGAACAGGTACTCCGCCAGGGCCCGGGCGAGCTCGGTCTTGCCGACCCCGGTGGGGCCGAGGAACAGGAACGAGCCGATGGGGCGGTTGGGGTCCGAGAGCCCGGCGCGGGAGCGGCGGATCGCGTTCGCCACCGCCGTCACGGCCTCCTCCTGGTCCACGACCCGACGGTGGAGCGCGTCCTCGAGGTGGACGAGCTTCTGCATCTCGCCCTCCATGAGCCGGGAGACGGGGATCCCGGTCCAGGCCGAGACGACCTCGGCGACGTCCTCCTCGGTGACCTCCTCCTTCAGCATCTTGACGTCCTTCTGGAGCTCGGCGAGGGCCGCGTTCTCGGCCTCGAGGCGCTTCTGGAGCTCGATCAGGCGGCCGTAGCGGAGCTCGGCGGCGCGCTCCAGGTCGCCCTCGCGCTCGGCCCGCTCGGCCTCGGCACGGGCCTCCTCGATCTCCTGCTTCAGCGCCCGGATGGCCTGGATCCGCTCCTTCTCCTGCTGCCAGTGGGCCTTCATCGCCGAGGCGCGCTCCTGCAGGTCGGCGAGCTCGCGCTCCAGCTTCTCCAGGCGCTCCTTGGAGACGGGGTCGGTCTCCTTGCGGAGGGCGGCGCGCTCGATCTCGAGCTGCTTGATGCGCCGCTCCACCTCGTCGATCTCCACCGGCATGGAATCGATCTCGATCCGCAGGCGGCTCGCGGCCTCGTCCACCAGGTCGATGGCCTTGTCGGGCAGGAACCGGCCGCTCACGTAGCGGTCGGCGAGGACGGCGGCGGCGACGAGGGCCGGGTCCTGGATCCGCACGCCGTGGTGGAGCTCGTACCGCTCCTTGAGCCCGCGGAGGATCGCGATCGTGTCCTCCACCGAGGGCTCGTCCACGTACACCGGCTGGAACCGGCGCTCGAGGGCGGGGTCCTTCTCGATCCGCTCCCGGTACTCGTCGAGGGTGGTGGCGCCGATCATCCGCAGCTCGCCGCGGGCGAGCATCGGCTTGATCATGTTGCCGGCGTCCACCGCGCCCTCGGCGGCCCCGGCGCCGACGATGGTGTGGAGCTCGTCGACGAAGGTGATGATCTGGCCCTCGGCGTCGGCGATCTCGCGGAGGACCGCCTTCAGGCGCTCCTCGAACTCGCCCCGGTACTTGGCGCCGGCCACCATGGCGCCGATGTCGAGGGCCACGACGCGCTTGTCCTTCAGGCTCTCGGGGACGTCGCCGGCCACGATCCGCTGGGCGAGCCCCTCCACGATGGCGGTCTTGCCCACGCCGGGCTCGCCGATGAGGACCGGGTTGTTCTTGGTGCGGCGGGAGAGCACCTGGATCACGCGGCGGATCTCCTCGTCCCTGCCGATCACCGGGTCGAGCTTGCCGCGGCGGGCGAGCTCGGTGAGGTCCCGGCCGTAGCGCTCGAGCGCCTGGTACTTCTCCTCGGGGGTCTGGTCGGTCACCCGCTGCCGCCCCCGGACCTCGGCCAGGGCCGCGAGGACCTTGTCGCGGTCCAGCCCGGCCTCGCGCAGGATGTCGGCGGCCCGGGTGTGCCCGGCGAGCATCGCGAGCAGCAGGTGCTCGGTGGAGACGTACTCGTCGGTGAGGGCCGCCGCCTCGCGGAAGGCCTGCTCGAGCATGGCCGCCGTGGCCTGCGAGATCCTGACCTCACCGCCCGGCGCGTAGACCTTCGGCAGGCGGTCGAGGGCCGCGTCCACCCGGTCGCGGAGGGGCTTCGGCGCGATCCCGAGGCGGTGCAGCAGGGGGAAGATCACCCCCTCGGGGTCGGAGAGGAGCGCGAACAGCACGTGCTCCGGCTCGATCGCCTGGTGGTTCCGGGCGAGCGCCTGCTCTCGCGCGGCCTCCAGGGCCGCCTGGCTCTTCAGGGTCAGTCGGTTCGCATCCATGGTTCCTCTTCCTTCGTTCGTCTCGGTCCGTCCGTCTCCTCGCGGGTCGGCGTGGCGTGCGAGGCCTCAGAGGTAGCGGCCCTCGCCCTCCACGTCGGCCCGCGTGATCGCGTACATCGCGTGGTCCCGCGGCGGCCCGTCGGCCGTGGGCATGAACCCGCGGAGCACGCCCTCCAGCCGGTAACGGTTGCGCTCGAGGGCGCGCCGCATCGCCACGTTGTCGAGGTCCGTCGTCGCCTGCACCCGGTGCGCCCCCTCGCGGACGAAGAGGTGCCGGGTGAGGAGCGCGACCACCTCGGTGCCGATCCCCCGCCCGCGGTCGGCCGCCTCCCACAGGTCCACGCCGATCTCCCAGACGCCCGGCGGCATCGCCTGGTCGGAGGAGCGCGCCTGGGCGTCGCCGACGAGGCGGCCGTCGGCCTCCACGGCGAACAGGATCTCCCAGGTGGTGCGGGTCCCCGAGAGCGCGAGGCGCCGCCGCCACGCCTCGCGGTGCTCCTCGGTCTGGGCCGGGGCGTGCGCCATCGCCGGCTCGATCTCCTCCGGGCGGAACGGCCGGAGGACGACGCGCTCGCCCCGGATCGTGGTCACCGCCCGACCTCCCCCGGCGACCGCCCGACGAACCCGAACACCTGCATGGCACGGACCGGCACGATGTCGGTCCCCCGGCGCCCCGGCGCCGGGATCGGCCGGCGCGCGAGCTCGGCCTCGAGCTCCCGGACCCGGCGCTGCAGGCGCTCGAGCTCGCTCTGCATCTGGATGATCCGCTTCACGCCGGCGAGGTTCACCCCCTCCTGCGTGAGCGCCTGGATCATCCGCAGCCGCTCGATGTCGCGGGCCGAGTACCGCCGGGTGTTCCCCGAGGTGCGCTTGGGCCGGAGCAGGCCCTTACGCTCGTAGATCCGGAGCGTCTGGGGGTGCACGCCGGCGAGCTCGGCCGCGACGCTGATGATGTAGACGGCGCGGTCCTCCGGCTCGGTCGGGCGGACCTCCGGCTCACGCCTCACCGTCGTCACCTCCTCACGCGCTCACCCCGAGTCGCCGCCTGGGCGACTCGGTCTCGATCTCACGGAGCTGCTCGAGCAGCTCGCGCTCCTTGCTCGTCAGGCGAGCCGGCACCGCCACGTTCACCTTCACGTACAGGTCTCCCTGCCCGCCTCGCCGCGGCGCGCCCTTGCCCCGCAGGCGGAACGTCTTGCCCGAGGACGTGCCGGGCGGGATCCGCATCGTCACCGGCCCGTCGAGGGTCGGCACCTGGATGGTGGCCCCGAGCGCCGCCTCGGTGTACGTGATCGGCACCTCCACCTCGAGGTCGGCGCCCCGCCGGCGGAAGAACGGGTGCGGCTTCACGTGCACCCGCACGTACAGGTCCCCCGGCTCGGCGCCCGACGGGCCGGGCTCGCCGTGACCCCGCAGGCGGATCCTGGCGCCGTCCTGCACGCCGGCGGGGATCCGCACCTGGAACGTACGGGTGCGCCGCTCGGACCCGGTGCCCCGGCAGGTGGGGCACACCTTGTCCACCACGCGGCCGGCCCCGTGGCAGCGGGGGCAGGTCTGCTCGATCTGGAACAGACCCTGGTTCACCGCGATCATGCCGGTGCCCCGACACTGGGGGCACACGACGGGGACCGAGCCCGGCGCGGCCCCGCTCCCCCCACAGGTCGAGCACGGCGCGGGTCCCTGGATCCGGACCGGGACGGTCGTCCCGCGCATCGCGTCCTCGAACGAGACGGTGACCTCGGTCTCCAGATCGTCCCCCCGGCCGGCGCGGGGCCGACCCCGACGGCCGAAGAGCCCGCCGAAGAGGTCGCCGAGGTCCCCGAGGTCCCCGAAGCCGAGGTCCTCGAACCGGATCCGGGGTCCCGGGCCGCCCGCCCAGCCCGGGCCGGGGCCGGCGCGGAACCCGGAGGCGACCATCTCCCGGACCTGGTCGTACTGCTTCCGCTTCTGCTCGTCGCCGATGACGTCGTAGGCGGCCGAGATCTCCTTGAAGCGCTCCTCGGCCTCCTTGTTCCCCGGGTTCGCGTCCGGGTGGTAGCGCTGCGCGAGCTTCCGATAGGCCTTCTTGATCTCCTCCTGGGTGGCGTTCTTCGGGACCCCCAGGATCTGGTAGTAGTCCTTCTCGAACCACTCGCGCTTGACGTCACCGTTCACGGCCCCTCCTCAGGACCGCTCGACGCGCACGCCCGCGGGCCGGATCACCGTGCCCTTCAGCCGGTAGCCGGGACGGAACACCTCGACGACGCGGGGCTCGCCCTCGCCCTCGCCGGTCTGCATGAGCGCCTCGTGCTCGGTGGGGTCGAAGGGCTGGCCGAGGGCCTCGATGCGCTCGAGCCCCTCGGCCCGGAGGGCGTCGACGAGCTTCGCGTACACCATCTCGACCCCCTTGCGGAACCGCTCGGGGTCGGGCGAGTCCTCCGCCGCCAACGCGAGCTCGAAGTCGTCCAGCACCTCGAGCAGCCGCAGCACGAGGGGCTGGGCCGCCATCTCCACCGCCCGGGTCTGCTCCTTCAGCACCCGCTTGCGGTAGTTCGCGAACTCCGCCTGCAGGCGCTGCAGGTGGTCCCGGTACTCGTCGACCTGCTTGCGCGCCTGCGCGAGCTCCTCCTCGAGGTCGGCCCGCGTCTCCGGCGGGAGCTCCGGGTGAGCCTCCTCGGAGGGGGCCTGCGCCCCCTCCGAGGAGACATCCTTCACCCGCCGCCGGTCCACGACCCGCACCTTCGGGCGCTCCTCGTCCCTGCGCTCCTCGTGCCCGCTCATCACGACGCCTTGACCTTGATCCGCTTCGGCTTGGCCTTCTCGGTCTTGGCCACCTCGACCGTGAGCACGCCCTTGTCGAAGCGGGCCTCGACCTTGTCGGTGTCGACCGTCGGCGGCAGCGTGATCGCCCGGCTGAACGCACCGTACCGGCGCTCGATGCGGTGGTAGTCCTCCTCCCGAACCTCCGAGGAGAACTCCCGCTTGCCGCTGATCGTGAGCGTCCCGTCCTCGATCGAGACCTCCACGTCCTCCGGGTCGATCCCGGGGAGCTCCACCTTGGCCACGAGCTTGTCGTCGGTCTCGTAGACGTCCATGGCGGGCATCCACGTGCCGGCCGCGGTGGGCCGAAGCGGCTCGAAGCCCCGGAACGTCCGGTCGAAGAGCCGGTTCAGCTCGTCCTGGATCGTGACCAGCTCACGGAACGGGTCCCAGCGAACGATGTCCTTCACCGCTCTTCACCTCCTTCGTCCACGATCTCTCCCTCGACGACCTCACCTTCACCGGAGGGCGCTGCCGCGCCTCCGCCGCCCGCGGCCGCCGCCTGCTGGGCGGCCTCGGCCTGGACGTGCTGGTACATGGCCTGCCCGACGGCCTGGAACTTCCGCATGAGCGCGTCGGTGCCGGCCTTGATCTTCTCGACGTCGTCGCCCTTGAGGAGCTCCTTCAGCTCGTCGGAGAGCTTCTTCAGCTCCTCGCGGTCCGCCGGCGGGACCTTGTCGCCCCACTCCTGCAGCGAGCGGTCCACCTGGTAGGTCAGCTGGTCGGCGGCGTTGCGGGCCTCGGCCGCCTCGCGCCGGCGGCGGTCCTCCGCCGCGAAGCGCTCGGCGTCCTTGATCATCCGCTCGATCTCCTCCTTGGACAGGGCCGTGCCGCCGGTGATCGTCATCTGCTGCTCCTTGCCGGTGGCGAGGTCCTTCGCCGAGACGTTCACGATGCCGTTGGCGTCGATGTCGAAGGTGACCTCGATCTGGGGCACGCCCCGCGGCGCCGGCGGGATGCCCATCAGGTGGAACTTGCCGAGCGAGCGCACGCCGGGCGAGTACACGGTCTCGGCCTCGCCCTGCACGACGTGGATCTCGACCGTGGTCTGGTTGTCCTCCGCGGTCGTGAAGATCTCCGACTTGCGCGTCGGGATCGTCGTGTTGCGCTCGATCAGCTTCGTGAAGATCCCGCCCTTGGTCTCCACGCCGAGCGAGAGCGGCGTGACGTCGAGCAGGAGGATGTCCTTCACGTCGCCCTTGAGCACCCCAGCCTGGATCGCGGCGCCGACCGCCACGACCTCATCGGGGTTCACGCCCTTGTGCGGCTCCTTGCCGCCGGTGAGCCGTCGCACGAGGTCCTGGATCATCGGCATGCGCGTGGCGCCGCCCACCAGGATCACGTGGTCGATCTGGGAGACGTCCTTGCCCCAGTCCTTCACCGCCTGCTCGAAGGGGCCCACGCAGCGCTCCACCAGGTCCTCGGTCATGCGCTCGAACTCCGCGCGCGTGAGCTTCATCTCCAGGTGGAGCGGGCCCTCGGGGGTCGCCGTGATGAACGGCAGGTTGATCTGGGTCTCCGTCATCTGGGAGAGCTCGATCTTGGCCTTCTCGGCGGCCTCCTTCAGGCGCTGGAGGGCCATCCGGTCCTTGGAGAGGTCGACCCCGTGGGCGTCCTTGAAGGACTTGACCATCCAGTCGATGATCCGCTGATCCCAGTCGTCCCCACCGAGATGGGTGTCCCCGTGGGTCGCCTTGACCTCGAAGACGCCCTCGCCGATCTCGAGCAACGAGACGTCGAACGTGCCGCCGCCCAGGTCGAACACGAGGATCGTCTGGTCGTGCTGCTTGTCCAGGCCGTAGGCGAGGGCCGCCGCCGTCGGCTCGTTGATGATCCGCAGCACCTCGAGTCCGGCGATCTGCCCGGCCTCCTTCGTCGCCTGCCGCTGCGCGTCGTCGAAGTAGGCGGGGACGGTGATGACGGCCTGGGTGATGGTGTCGCCGAGGTAGGCCTCGGCGTCCCGCTTGAGCTTCATCAGGATCTGGGCCGAGATCTCCTGGGGCGTCCACCGCTTCCCGTCGATCTCGATGGACCAGTCCTTGGAGCCCATGTGCCGCTTGATCGACCGGACCGTGCGCTCCGGGTTCGTGATCGCCTGGCGCTTGGCGACCTCCCCGACCAGGATCTCGCCGTTCTTGGCGAACCCCACGACGGAGGGCGTCACCCGGGAGCCTTCGGCGTTCGGGATGACCACGGGCTCCCCCGCCTCCAGGACGGCCACGACCGAGTTCGTCGTGCCGAGGTCGATCCCCACTGCTCGAGCCATGAGCTGCCTCCTCAATCTCTCTGAGTCCGGAAGGAGGATAAAAGCTGAGTTCAATATTGTCAAGACTTCCGACCCGGAGCGTGCCTCGGCGACCCGTGCGCTCGCTCGGACCCTCCGCTAGACTTCGCGCCATGCCGGCCCGCGCCGCCGTCCTCGCGCTCCTGCTCGCCCTCTCCCTCGGCCTCTTCGCCCGCCGGGCGCTGCTCCTGGTGCGCCTCGTACGCCTCGGCCGCCCGGTGGACCGCTCCGGCGACCTGCCGCGGCGGCTCCTTCGGGAGGTGGCCCACGTCCTCGGCCAGCGGAAGCTCCTCCAGCGGCCGCTCCCCGGGCTCATGCACGCCCTGATCTTCTGGGGGTTCCTCGTCCTCCTCACCACGATCGCCGAGGCGCTCGGCCAGGTGATCGACCCCGACTTCGCCCTACCGCTGATCGGACGGGCCGGCTGGCTGGGCCTCCTCCAGGACCTGTTCGCCGCCGGCGTGCTCGCCGGCATCGCCATCGCGCTCTGGATCCGCCTCGTGCAGCGCCCCGAGCGCTTCATCGGCAGCCACGCCCGGGAGGCCTACCGCATCCTCGGGTGGATCACCTGGATCGTCCTCACGCTCTTCCTCGGCAACGCAGCCCGGATCGCCCAAGGCGTGGCCGAGGCGCCGCGGGCCTGGACCCCGATCTCGAGCCTGCTCGCCCGGCCCCTGGAGGGCCTCTCCGAGGGGCGCCTCTTCCTCCTCGAGCAGGCCTCGCTCTGGGTGCACCTCGCGCTGATCTTCTCCTTCCTCGTGTACCTCACGTACTCGAAGCACCTGCACATCGCGACCAGCGCGATCAACGTGTTCCTGGCCAAGACCGAACCCCCCGGTGCCCTCACGCCGCTGCCGATCAGCCTGGAGGCGCTCGAGGCCGGCGAGCAGTCCCTGGGGGCCGCCACCATCGTCGACCTCACCCACAAGGAGCTCCTCGACCTCTACACGTGCACGGAGTGCGGCCGGTGCCAGGCGCTCTGCCCGGCCTGGAACACCGGCAAGCCCCTCTCGCCCAAGCTCCTCGTGATGAACCTCCGCGACCAGCTCTTCGCCGAGGGACCGGGGATCCTCGCCGCCCGAGCACGGGGTGAGGAGGCGCAGGCCACCCCGCTGGTCCCCGAGGTGGTAGACGAGGCCGTGGTCTGGTCCTGCACCACCTGCGGTGCCTGCGTGCGCGAGTGCCCCGTGGACATCGAGCACATCGACACCATCGTCGACCTGCGCCGGAACCTCGTCATGGCCGAGTCCCGCTTCCCCCAGGAGGCGGGGGCGCTGCTGCGGAACCTGGAGAACGCGAACAACCCGTGGGGCATGCCCCAGTCCCAGCGCGCGGCCTGGGCGGAGGGGCTCGACGTGCCGGTGCTGGGCGAAGGGGACCCCGCGCCCGACGTCCTCTACTGGGTGGGCTGCGCGAGCGCCTTCGACGACCGGGCGAGGAGGATCGCCCGCTCCCTCGCCAAGCTTCTGTCCGCCGCCGGCGTCTCCTTCGCCATCCTCGGACCCCGGGAGCTCTGCACCGGGGACCCGGCCCGGCGGATGGGCAACGAGTACCTCTTCCAGGAGCTCGCCGAGCGCAACGTCGCGACCCTCACCGAGGCCGGGGTCACGACGATCGTCGCCAACTGCCCCCACTGCTTCAACACGCTCCGGAACGAGTACCCGCGCTACGGCGGCCGGTTCGAGGTCCTCCACCACACCGAGCTCCTCGCCCGCCTCGTGCGCGAGGGCAAGCTCCGACCGAGCGCGGCGCTCGATACGCTCCTCGCCTACCACGACCCGTGCTACCTCGGCCGCCACAACGGCATCTACGAGGAGCCGCGCGCGCTCCTCGCCACCGTCCCCGGGGTGCGGAGCGTCGAGATGCCCCGCCACGGTCCGCGAGGCTTCTGCTGCGGCGCCGGTGGGGCCCGGATGTGGATGGAGGAGCGGATCGGCAAGCGCATCAACGAGGAGCGGGCGGACGAGGCCGCCGCCACCGGGGCCGACACGGTGGGCGTCGCGTGTCCCTACTGCCTGGTGATGCTGGACGACGGGCACCGCGCCCGGGGCGACGACGTCCGCGTGCTGGACGTCGCCCAGGTGCTGGAGCGGGCCGCCCTGCCCGAGCCGGCGCCGTCCCCCACGGACTGACCCGCCGACCTTCGGCGGATGCCGAGACCTCGGCGCCGTTCAAGGCGACCGGGGAACCGTCCGAAAGGAAGAACTAGACCGAACGGGCACGGGACCGACCATCGGCCGAACGCCGGGGCGGCTCCGGACCCTCGACCATGGCGGTCGAACGGACGGGAGGACGGACGGGTGGAGACGCGGACCGCGACGCTCGAGCCCTCGCGGGCGCGGGGCGGGGACCCCGCGGCGCGCGAGCGCGAGCGCCTCGCGTACGCCATCCACGATGGGCTGACCCAGGTCGTCACGGCCTCGGTCCTCGAGCTCGAGTGGCTCGCCCGCCGGGCGCGGGTGAGCCCCGACGAGGCCGCCGAGGCGCTCCGGCGGGGAGCGGCGGAGCTGCGGCGGGCGCTCGAGGAGATCCGGGGCATCCTCGCTCGCCTCTCCCCCGACGCCCCGAGCGGTGGCGACGGCCTGGAGGATCTCGTGCGGAGCCTGCGGGACCGCTGGCAGCTGCCGGCGGACTGGTCCGTGGAGGGCGACCTCCACCGCGTCCCGCCCGACGTGCTCGACGTGGCATCGGCGGTGATCCGGGAGGGCGTGGCCAACGCCGCGAAGCACGCCGCCGCCGAGCGGGTCCGGGTCAGCGTCCTCGTCCGCCCCGAGACCCTCGAGGTCCGGGTGGAGGACGACGGCCGGGGGTTCGAGCCCGACTCGGTCGAGCCGGGGGATGGCCACCTGGGGCTCGCCCTCCTGCGGCGACGGGTGGAAGAGGCCGGGGGAACGCTCGACGTGGCGTCCTCCCCCACCGACGGCACCCGGGTCACGGCCCGGCTGCCGATCACGAGCCAGGGAGCGGAGCCGTGAAGATCCTGATCGTGGACGACCACGCGTTGGTGCGCCGGGGGATGGGGCACGTGGTCCGTGAGTGCTTCCCCGAGGCCGAGGTCGTCGAGGCCGCCGACGTCGCCGAGGCGCTGGAGGCGATGAACGCCGGCGGCATCGACGTCGCCCTCGTCGACGTGCGGATGCCGGATGCCGACGGGCTCGACCTGCTGCACGAGATGAAGCAGCGCTGGCCGGAGGTGCCGGTGATCATGCTCTCCTCGTTCGACCACACGCACTACGTCCGTCGGGCCCTCGCGGAGGGCGCCGCCGGCTACATGCTGAAGGACGCGACCCCCGAGGACCTGGAGCAGGCGATCCGGGTCGCGATGTCGGGGGGCGGCAACGTGCTCTCGCCGCGCGTGATCCAGAACCTGTTCGAGGCGACGGAGGAGGGCCCGGCCGACGACGGCGGCCCCGCGCCACGCGCCCACGGGACCCTGACCCAACGCGAGACCGATATCCTCTGCCTCCTCGTCGAGGGCCGGAGCAACCGCGACATCTCCCGGGCGCTGTTCCTGTCGGAGAAGACGGTGAAGGCGCACCTCGCCGCCATCTTCCGCAAGCTCGGCGTCACGAACCGGACCCAGGCGGCGATGGCCGCGGTCGCCATGGGCATCGGCCCCCGGCCGACCCTCGCCGACGAGGGGCCGCGGGCCAACGACGGACGAGGCTGAGACGGCCCCGAGATGCCCGACGAACGTCCCGCGCCCGAGGCTGCGTACGAGGACCACTGGTACCGGAGCATGCGCGCCCTCGCCGAGCACGCGGAGGAGGGCGACGAGGGGGCGCCGGTGCCGCAGGCCGCCGTGGAGGAGGCCGACATCCTCGTGCGCGCCGAGCAGCTGCTGCGGCGGTTGCGCGCCATCCCCACGCCCGATCGCTGACCGGGCCGACCGGCGCCCGACGTCAGCCTCGGTACTCCTCGAAGAACCGGCTGGGGGTCGGTCCGCGCTGCCCCTGGTACTTGCTCCGCGCGCCAGCCGAACCGTAGGGGGCGGCCGCGGGGGTGGTGAGGCGGAAGAAGGAGATCTGCCCGATCTTCATCCCCGGGTAGATCGTGATCGGCAGGTTCGCCACGTTCGAGAGCTCGAGCGTGAGGTACCCGTCCCACCCGGGGTCGACGTAGCCCGCCGTGGAGTGGATCAGCAGGCCGAGCCGTCCCAGGGAGGACTTGCCCTCCAGGCGGGCGACCAGGTCGTCGGGCAGCACCACCCGCTCCAGGGTCGAGCCGAGCACGAACTCCCCGGGGTGCAGGATGAACGGCTCCTCCGGCCCCACCTCCACCAGCTCGGTGAGCTCCGGCATCTCCTCGCGGACGTCGATGTAGGGGTAGCGCGAGTTCGCGAACACGCGGAAGCGCGAGTCCACGTGCAGGTCCACGGAGCTGGGCTGGATGCAGCTCGGGTCGAAGGGGTCGATCACGATCCGGCCAGCGGCGATCTCCTCGCGGATCGAGACGTCGGAGAGGATCATCCCGACGGGATGCTACTCGTCCTCGGCCGCCCGCGAGACCTCGATCCAGCGCTCCAGCGTGGCAAGGGCGGCGCCGGAGTCGATGGAGCGCGCGGCGAGCTCGAGCCCTTCCGCGAGGGAGGGCGCCGCGCCGGCCACCTCGAGGGCCGCGGCGGCGTTCAACAGGACCACGTCCCGGCGGGGCCCCGACTCGCCCTCGAGCACCCGGCGCGCGAGCCGCGCGCCCTCCTCCGCGTCCCCGCCCCGCAGGTCCTCGAGGCTCGCCCGCGGGAGGCCGAGGTCGACCGGGTCGAGCTGCGTCACGCGGACCTCGCCCTCCCGGACGTCGTGGACGGTCGAGGCCCCCGTCGTCGTGAGCTCGTCCAGGCCGTCCTCGCCCCGGAACAGCTTCGCCCGCACGCCCCGGCGGGCGAGCACCTCCGCCATGAGCGGCAGCATCCGGGCGTCGGACACGCCGACCGCCTGGGCCGCCGGCCGGGCCGGGTTGCAGAGGGGGCCGAGGAAGTTGAAGACGGTCGGCACGCGGAGCTCCCGGCGCACCGGCCCGGCGTGCGCCATGGAGGGATGGAACCTCGGCGCGAACAGGAAGGCGATACCGACCTCGGCGAGGCACCGCCCCACGCCGGCCGGCCCGAGGTCGATCCGCACCCCGAGCGCCTCGAGGACGTCGGCCGACCCGCAGCGCGAGCTCGCCGCCCGGTTCCCGTGCTTGGCCACCCGCACCCCGGCGCCGGCCGCGACGACGGCCGCGACGGTGGAGATGTTGAAGGTCCCGCTGCGGTCGCCCCCTGTGCCGACGACGTCGACCACAGGGCCCGGAGGGGTGACGGGCGTCGCGAACTCCAGCATGGTGCGGACGAGCCCCTCGATCTCGTCCGCCGTCTCCCCCTTCGTGCGGAGGGCCATGAGGAACCCGCCGATCTGTCCCGGGGTGGCCTCCCCCGCCATGATCGAGCGCATCGCGGCTGCCGCCTCCTCGGTCGAGAGGGACGCGCCCGAGCAGAGGCGCGAGAGCACCCGGGGCCACAGGTCCTGGTCCATGGGACGGGCAGGCTAGCACGGCGACGGGCGTTCCGCGGCCCCGCACACGGACGCGGCCCGACACGGCCGCGCGGAGCTCGCTACACTGTGGCTCGACCACGCGGGCGTGGTTCAATGGCAGAACGCGAGCTTCCCAAGCTCGAAACGGGGGTTCGATTCCCCTCGCCCGCTCGAGGAGGCGGCGCCGGGCGCGCCGCCTCTAGCCCTTCCTCGGGCGCGCCCGGCGCCGCCCCAGCACCTCCCGGCCGGTCGGGCAGAGGTCGCGGAGGGGACAGTCCTCGCAGCGGGGCTCCCGGGCCCGGCAGAGCTCCCGCCCGAGCCGGATCAGCCCCACGTGCAGCGGCGTCTTCAGCTCGTCGGGGACGAGCTCGTGGAGCAGGTCGTGGGCCCGCTCCGCCGAGGCGCGGGGGGGCACCAGCCCGAGCCGGCGCGACACCCGGTGCACGTGCGTGTCCACGGGGATCGCGTCCCGGCCGAGGGCGAAGGCCATGACCACCGCCGCCGTCTTCGGCCCCACCCCCGGCAGGCTCGTGAGGTAGGCCCGGACCTCCGCATCGGGCAGCGCCCGCAGACGCGAGAGGTCGTAGTCCCCTTCCCGCTCGGCGACCTCCCGCAGGATCGCCCGGATCCGCGCCGCCTTCGTGTTGGCGAGGCCCCCGGAGCGGATCGCGCGGGCGAGCTCCCGCGTGGGGGCCGCCGCCACCCGGGCCCAGGTCGGGTAGGTGCGGCGGAGCGCCTCGAAGGCCCGCTCGGCCACGAGTGCCGCCAGGTGGCTCGCGACCGAGCAGGTGTCGCGGGCCTCGTCCACCACCACGAGCCGACCCGTTCGCCGCACCGAGGCCAGGATCGTCTCGAGGTCGAGCGGTACGACGGTGCGCGGGTCGACGACCTCGACCTCGATCCCCTCGCCCGCGAGCGCCTCGGCGGTCTTGAGGGCGGGGCGGACCATGGCACCGATCGCGACGAGGGTGAGATCGCGTCCGGCCCGGCGAACGGCCGCCTGCCCGAGCGGCACGACGTACTCCTCGTCCGGCACCTCGCCCGGCTCGCCGCCCCGGCCGGCGGCCTGCAGGAAGAAGACCGGATCGTCGTCGCGGATGGCCGCCTTGAGCAGTCCCTTGGCGTCGGCCGGCGAGCCCGGCATCACGACCTTGACCCCGCCGAGGTTAGCGAGCACCGGATGGATG
>SIRV01000127.1 GCA_004366195.1 Actinomycetota bacterium | reverse complement strand
TGCCGGCCGCGCGCGCTCGTGGGCGCGGCGCTGTGGATCACCGCGGCGGCGCTCCGGGGGGCGGATCTCGGGGCCCTCTGGCGCAGGCCGGGTGAGGGCGGGCTGCCGTTCTGGCTCGCCGTGGACCTCGTCGTCGTGATGCCGGTCTCGTGGCTCCCGCTCGCCGCCGACTACACGCGGTTCGCACGCGTCGGCTCGCGCGCGGCGATCGGGACCTACGTGGGGTACGCGATCGGGAACGCCTGGTTCTACGCGCTCGGGGCGCTCCTCGCCCTCGCGGGCGCGAGCGCCGACGCCGTCGGGATCGGTTCGGCGATCGTGGCGACGGCGGGGGGCGCGCTCGTGCTCCTCGCGCTCCTCGTGGGCGAGAGCGACAACGCGTTCGCCGATATCTACTCCGCGGCTCTGTCCACGCAGAACGTGGCCCCCAGGGCGTCCCAGCGGGGGCTGATCCTCGCCGTCGGCGCCCTCTCCTTCCTGCTCGCGCTGGCCCTCGACGTCGAGCGGTACGAGGTGTTCCTGCTCCTGATCGGCTCGGTGTTCGTGCCGCTCGCCGGCCTGTTCGCCGCCGACTGGCTGGTCCGGGCTCGAGGCCGCTACGGCCCGGGGCGGCTGTTCGCGGGCGGCGGCGTGCGCTGGTGGGCGGTCGCGCCGTGGCTCCTCGGGTTCGTCCTCTACCACTGGAGCGTCCCCACCGGTCCGCAGGGGTGGGTGGAGGCGGTGCGCTCGGCCTTCACCGGGCTCGGCCTGCCGTTCCCGCTGTTCGGCTCGGCGCTGGGGGCGAGCATCCCGAGCTTCCTGGCGGCCTTCGGGCTCGGGCTCCTGCTTCCGTCGCGGGCGGAGCGAGCGGCCGTCCCGGACGCTACTCGCTGATCGGCCGCGGTGTCGGCGGCGGCGCCGCGACGAGGAGGATCACCGCGGGCTCGAGCGAGGCGTTGCGGACCGTGAGCTCCGAGCCGGCCGGCACGAGCACGGTGCCCCACTGCCGCAGGCGCTTCCGCCGCCAGCCGACCTGGACGGCGACCTCGCCGGCGAGGAGCACGAGGAGGGCGTCCGAGTCGGGATCGGAAACCGGTCCGAGCTCCTGGGCGCGGTCGAGGCACACGACCTCGGACCACAGGCGCTCGGACTCGAAGACCGTGCCGTGATGGGGTCCGGTCTCCGAGAAGCGCACCAGGTCGCGCAGGTCTTTCCAGTCCACGGTCCCGCTAGCCTATCCGGCTCGGTCGCCGCCCACCGGAGGCGCGTCGGCGGGGCGGATAGACTTGCCGGGCACCCGCGAGCGAAGGAGCATCGCCGTGACCACGTTCGCCTACGCCAGCCAGCCCCCCGCCACCGTGCGCGCCGATGTCCTCGTGCTCCCGGTCTTCGAGGGCCCCGAGCCTGGCCCCGGCGTGCGCGACGTGAAGGGCGTCGACCTCGTCGCCCTCTACCGGGACGCCGCGCTGACCGGCAAGCGGGGGGAGCACCTGCTCGTTCCGAACACCGGGAACCTCGGCGTCGCCGCCTCCTCCGTCCTGCTGCTCGGCGTGGGCAAGAAGGCGGACCTGAAGGTCGACGACCTGCGCCGCGCGGCGGGGAAGGTCGCTCGCCAGCTCGTCAAGCGCGCCTCGGTCGCGACGACCCTGCCGCAGGTGCTCGGTCGCCAGCCGGCCGAGGCCGTCCAGGCCGTCGTGGAGGGACAGATCCTCGGCGCGTACCGCTTCGACCGCTACAAGACGAGCTCCGAGGAGGGCCCCGACCGGCTCGAGACCTTCACCGTGCTCGGCTCGCCGCGGTGGGACGCGCGGACGGTGAAGGCCGCCGTCGCCCGCGCCGAGGTCGTGGCCGCGAGCGTGTGCTTCACCCGGGACCTGGTGAACACGCCGGCCCGGGACCTCACGCCGGCGGCGCTCGCCGAGGCGGCGCGGGCCATGGCCGAGGAGGTCGGCCTGGAGGTGAGGATCTGGGACGAGCGCGAGCTCGAGGAGGGCGGCTTCGGCGGGATCCTCGGCGTCGGGCAGGGGAGCGTGAACCCGCCGCGCCTGATCGAGCTCGCCTACCGGGGCGCCGCGGCCTCCCAGCCGCCGATCGCCCTCACCGGCAAGGGGATCTCCTTCGACTCCGGCGGGCTCTCCATCAAGACCTCGGAGGGCATGGAGACGATGAAGGACGACATGGGCGGTGCCGCGGCCGTCCTCGGCGCGATGCGTGCGATCGCCGTGCTGAAGCCGAGGATCAACGTGATCGCCGCCATCCCCTCGGCCGAGAACATGCCGAGCGGCTCGGCGACGCGGCCCGGCGACGTGCTCCGACACCGAGGGGGCAAGACCTCCGAGGTCCTCAACACGGACGCCGAGGGACGACTCGTCCTCGCGGACGCCCTCGCGTACCTGGCCGAGAAGCGGCCGCGGGTGATCCTGGACGCCGCCACGCTCACCGGGGCGTGCATGGTCGCGTTGGGGGAGGAGCTCTGGGGCCTGTTCACCACGGACCGCTCGCTCGGACGAGCGCTGCTCGCGGCGGGGGAGGCCGCGGGGGAGCCCGGCTGGGAGCTCCCCCTGCATCGTCCGTACCGCAAGCTGATCGACTCCGAGGTCGCGGACGTGAAGAACGTCGGCAAGCGCTACGGCGGGGCGATCACCGCGGCGCTGTTCCTCGCCGAGTTCGTGGGCGACGTGCCGTGGGCGCACCTGGACATCGCCGGTCCGGCCTTCACCGACAGCGCCGGCGACTACTGGCCGAAGGGCGCCACCGGCGTGCCGGTGCGGACCCTCGTCGGCTACCTCCTGGAACAGGCCAAGCCGCGGTAGGAGGGCGCGTGGTCGCCGAGCGGTCCGGCCCGGTCCTCGCGGTCTTCGCCCACCCCGACGATGCCGAGATCTGCGCCGGCGGGACCCTCGCCAAGTGGGCGGCTCGGGGCCGAGAGGTCCACCTCCTGGTGCTGACCAACGGCGACCGGGGCTCGAGCGATCCGTACCGGGACCGCGCCGAGCTCGCGGCCACCCGCCGGGCGGAGACCCTCGCCGCGGCCGAGGTGCTGGGGCTCGCGAGCGCGCACGTCCTCGACATCCACGACGGCGAGCTCGAGAACACGACCCAGGTGCGCGAGACCGTCGTCCGCCGTATCCGGATCGTGCGGGCGGAGACCGTGATCACGTGCGATCCCACGGCCTGGTTCTTCGGGAACCGGTACTACAACCACTCCGACCACCGGAAGGCGGGCGAGATCGCGCTCGACGCGGTGTTCCCCGGGGCGGGGAACCCGCACTACTTCCCCGAGCACCTGGCCGAGGGGCTCGACGTCCGGGAGGTCCACGACGTGTGGCTCGGGTGGACGAACGAGCCGAACCACGTCGAGGACGTGAGCCAGCACTTCGCGACGGCCATGGCCGCCCTCGCCGAGCACCGCAGCCAGGTCGAGGACGGGATCCGCTACTTCCAGGAGGAGCTGGAGCGCGAGGCGCGCGAGGCGGGGGCGGAGATCGGCGTCGCCCTCGCGGAGCGGTTCCGGGTGCTCGACCTCTCGTAGCCCCGCCGGCGCGCCACCGCCTGCACGGCGCGCCGCTCCCTGCGTTCCTAGGGCTTCACCCCGACGGCGATGAGCACGTCCCGGACGTCGAGGAGCGGGTCGGCGAAGCGCTCGCCGAAGATCTCCCTGGCTCGGGCGAGGAACGAGGTCCAGCCCGCCTCGCCGAGCATCGAGCGCACGAAGCGCCCGGTCGCCCACGTGCCGAGCCCCTCGACGTACTCGTCGAGCGCGTACCGGAACCGGTAGGTGCGCCGGTCGATCCGGATGCGCCGCAGGCCGGCGTCGGAGAGGGCCTCGGCGATCGCCTCGGGGCGGCGGAACCGGTCGCGCCAGGGGATCGCGTCGTCGAGCGCGGCCTCGAGGACCGGGCGCGGCACGACCGACCACGCGAGCTCGAGCCACGTCGCGGTGAGCTCGTCCCGCCCGTCCGCCCAGGCGGTGAAGGCGACCCTGCCGCCCGGCCGGAGCACCCGGACCAGGTCGTGCAGGGCCGTCCCGTACTTCGTGAAGTGGGCGAGGACGAAGTTGCCGATCACCGCGTCGAAGGCGCCGTCCCGGAACGGGAGGTCGATGGCGGCCGCGGCGACGACGCGCACCTGCGGGCGGACGCGGCGGGCGACGGCGAGCATCCCGAGGGAGGGATCGACCCCGATGACGCTCGCGGGGTCGCCGGTCCCGGCGGCGGCCTCGGCGGCGGCGACCCCGGTGCCGGTCCCGGCGTCGAGGACCCGGTCGCCGGGCCTGATCCCGGCCGCTCGGACCAGGTCGCGGGCGGGCTCGGCGAGGCGGGGGGCGTGTACGCGCTCGTAGGTCTCGGCCACGCCGTCGTAGGAACGCCAGTCGGGCATCGTGACCCAGCGTACCGGCTCGGCCGGTCCGCGCCGCCCCCGCTAGGCTTGGGGCGGATGGAAGGGCCGGCCGGTGTGACCGCGCTCGTGCTCGCCGAGACCGCGGCGGGCACGCTCGCGCTCGTGTTCCTCACCCCGCTCTGGGGCGAGGTCCGACGGGGGTTCTTCGTGCTGACGGGCTCGGTGGCCCTCGTCCTCGCCGTCGCGACCTGGTTCTCGACCCGGGCGGCCCTCGTGGCGGGCGATCCGGCGGGGAGGTGGTCGGCGCGCCTCGCGCTCGGGCTCGGGGGGGTGACGGCCGTCTGGGTCGCGCTG
>SIRV01000126.1 GCA_004366195.1 Actinomycetota bacterium | reverse complement strand
CGGGCGGATGCGAGCGGAGCGCCTCCGGCGCGTCGTGGTGGCGATCGGGGTCGTCGTGGGACTCGTGGAGCTGGTGCGGTGATCCCGTGAGCTCCCCGGCCGACGCTCGCTCCGCCCTCCAGCGCACAGCGCTCCGCCTGGAGTACGCGACGATCGCCTGGAACCTGGCCGAGGCCGTCCTCACCATCGTCCTCGGCGTCCTGGCGCGTTCGCTCGCGCTGATCGGGTTCGGGGCCGACTCCATCATCGAGGTCTTCGCCTCGTCCGTCGTCGTGTGGCACGTGCTCCCTCGACACGAGACCGACCACCCCGAGCGCACGCGCCTCGCCCTCCGCCTGGTGGCAGCGGCCTTCGTCCTGCTCGCCGTGGTCCTCGCCGCCGCCGCGGCGCGGGACCTCTTCACCGGGCGGCGCGCGGGGGAGTCGCCTCTGGGGATCGCCTACCTCGCCGTCACCGCGGTCGTGATGTTCACGCTGGCGGCGGCCAAGCATCGCCTGGCGCGAGCCCTCGGCTCCTCGCCGCTGCGCTCGGAGGCCTCCATGACCTTCCTCGACGGGATCCTGTCGAGCGCGACGCTGGCCGGGCTCGCGCTGAACGCCGTGCTCGGCTGGTGGTGGGCGGCCCCCCGTGCCGCCCTCGTCGTGGCCGTCGCGGCGCTGAACGAGGCGCGCGAGAACCTCGAGGAGGCGCGGGAGCTCGGTTGAGCGGCTCGGCATCGCATCGCCCGGCAACGGGGGGCGATCCTGCGCTCGGTAGTATCCGCATCGACCCGACGGAGGTTCGCCCGCGGAGCCCCGTTCCGATCCGGGGCGCACGCCTTCCGTCCCGAGGAGCAAGGAGGTGGCGATGCGCAAGCTCTTCCGGCTGCTTTCCGTCGTCGCCGTCCTCGTCCTGGTCGGCGCCGCCTGCGCCGAGGAGGGCGGGACCGGTGGTGGCGGCGGCGAGGCCGCGCCGTTCCCCTCGAGCCCGCCCGCGGCGGAGGACCCGGGGCCGCTGCGCCTGCTCGAGTGGGCCGGCTACGAGATCCCCGAGTTCCACGCCCCCTTCAGCGAGGCCTATCCCGACGTGAAGCTCGAGTACCAGTTCGCCGACGCCGGCTCGAGCTTCTACCAGAAGGTGGCGACGGGGGGCGTGGAGGTCGACCTCGCGCACCCCTGCTCGAACTGGGTCACGACCTGGTACGACGCCGGGCTCATCGCGCCGATCGACGTCTCACGCCTGAGCCACTGGGACGAGCTCGATCCGAAGATGCGCGAGCTCGGGAAGATCGGCGACCAGTACTACTTCGTGCCCTGGGACTGGGGCTACGAGTCCCTCATCGTGAACACGGACATGGTGGAGGAGCTCCCCGACAGCTGGGCCGACCTGTGGGACCCGCGGTACAAGGGCCTCATCGCGATGGAGGACTTCTCCGAGGGGGCCGTGGCCATGACGGCCTGGGCCTTCGACCTACCGTACCCCGACCTGTCCGATGAGGACCTGGAGTTCATCAAGCAGAAGCTGATCGAGCTGAAGCGGAACGTGAAGCTCTTCTGGGCCGGGAGCACCGACCTCGTGCAGGCCATGGTGAACGGCGACGTGGCCATCGGCTACGGATGGAACGACCAGTTCGCCAAGGTCGTCGACGGCGGCGTGAACGCGGTGTACGTCGACCCCCAGGATGGCCGCGGCGGCTGGGTCTGCGGGTTCGTGGTCCTGAAGGACACGCCCCACTACGACCTGGCGCTGCAGTACATCGACAGCGCCATCTCGCCCGAGGTCGGGAAGGAGGCGATCGACCTCTACTTCCTCGGCCACTCGAACACGAAGTCGGTCGAGCTCGCCGACCCCGAGACGGTCGAGATGCTGGGCCTGCTCGATACCGACGTCCAGGCCCGAACCAACTTCGCCGTTCCGCTCACCGCCGAGCAGCGGGACAGGTTCAACCAGGTCTGGTCGGAGGTGCTCGCGGCCTAGGCGGGGACGGGAGCGAGGGGCCGAGGACGGTGGCGGACACCCGCCGGATCCCGGGGGGCCGGCGCTTCGGGCTCGTGCTGAGCGCGGCGCCGGCCCTCTGGCTCCTCGCCTTCTTCGTCGTGCCGCTCGGGATCCTCGTGGCCTGGTCCTTCCAGCCGCCGGGGATCGTGGCCGCGCTGCGCCCGGTCGTCACCCTCGAGGCCTATCGGTCCACGCTCTCCGCCGCCTCGTACTGGCGGGTGCTCGCCCGGACGGGCGTGATCGCGCTGACGGTGGCGGGGGTGGCCGTCGTGCTCGCGTACCCCATCGCCTACACCCTCGCCTTCGCGGCGCGGAGGCGGCGGAACCTGGTCCTCACGCTCGCCCTGCTGCCGTTCCTGACGAGCTACCTGCTCCGCATCTACGCGTGGCGGCTGCTGCTCGGCACGAAGGGCGTGCTGAACGTCCTGCTCCAGGCGATCGGCCTCACCGACCGACCGCTGCCGTTCTTCCTGTACAGCCGGACCGCCGTCGTGCTCGTGCTGATCTACGTGTGGGTGCCGTGGGCGGCGCTCCCGATCTTCCTGCGCCTGGAGCAGATGGACCGGTCCCTCATCGAGGCCGCGGACGACCTCGGCGCGACGCGGTTCCGGGCGTTCCTCCGCGTGACGCTGCCGCTCTCCATGCCCGGGGTCTTCGCCGCCTTCTTCTTCGTGATGATCCCGACGCTCGGGGACTTCGCCACGGCGAGCGCGGTGGGCGGCTCCGGCGGGCAGATGATCGGCAACATCATCCAGCAGTACCTGAACTCCCTGAGCTATCCGTCGGGCGCGGTGCTCTCGGTGCTCCTGCTCGCGACGGCGCTCGTCGCGATGGCCCTAGGCGCCAGGCTCGCGGGCATCCGGGACGTGGGGGACGTCCGTGTCTAGCCGTTCCGAGCCGCGCCGTGTGGGCCTCTGGACGTACTTCTGGTTCTACATCGCCCTGCTGTACACGCCCCTGCTCGTGCTGGCCGCGTTCTCGCTCCACGACTCCGAGCTCCTGTCGCTCCCGTGGCGCGGGTTCTCGCTCCGCTGGTACCGAGAGATGCTGCACGCGACCGCCCTGCTGCGCTCGCTGCGGATCAGCGTGATCGTGGCGCTCCTCGCCTCAACGCTGGCCGTGGTGCTGGGGGGCGCGCTCGGGATCGCCGTGAGCCGGTTCCGGTTCCCGGGTCGAGGGGTGCTGCTCGCCCTCGCGCTCAGCCCCCTCGTGATCCCGTACCTCGGGCTCGCGGTCTCGCTGCTCATGACGTTCGTCGCCCTCGGGCTGAAGCCCTCCATCCCGACGGTCGTGATCGGTCACAGCGTCGTCGCCATGCCCTACGCGCTGCTCCTCGTCGCGACGCGCCTGCTCGGGATCGACCCGTCGCTGGAGGAGGCGGCGCTCGACCTCGGGGCGGGGTGGCGCTCCATCCTCGGACGACTGTACGTGCCCCTCATGGGGCCGGCCCTCGGCACGGCCTTCGTCACCGCCTTCGTCCTGTCCTTCGACGAGCTGTACCTCGCGTTCTTCCTCTCGGGCTCGGACCAGACCCTGCCCGTGTACTTCTTCTCGGGGCTCCGTCACCCCGAGTTCCTGCCGCCGACGCTCGCGCTCACCACGCTGGTGACCGTGGTCGTCGTCACCCTCACGCTCGCCTCGCAGGTCGTGCGGCTGCGCCATGGGACGTTCCGGGTCTGACCGCCCTGGCCTCGGGTCCGCCCGAGGGGTACGCTTCGGGTGACTGACAGAGAGGGGGCTCCCATGGACGGGTGGCGGAGGCTCGCGCGCCTGGCGTCCCTCGCCGTGCTGGCGCTGCTGCTCACCGGCTGTCTGAAGCTCGACATCGACCTCAAGATCCGGCCCGACGACAGGATCGACGGAGCCGTCGTGTTCGCCGTGGACAAGGACCTGGTGGAGCTGGGCGGCGGATCCTTCGAGGACCTCATCCAGGAGACGCCGTTCCCGAGCGACGTCGAGGGGGTCCGGGTCGAGGAGTACGACGATGGCGACTTCGTCGGGCAGCGGTTCGTCTTCGACGGCGTGGCGCTGGAGGAGTTCGCGAGCCCCGCCGACCCGGAGAGCCTGCGGATCGTCCGGGAGGGAGACACGTTCCGCGTGAGTGGGACGCTCGACCTCGCCGGGCCGACCGGGACGACGGGGCCCGACCCCAGCGTGTTCTTCTCCTCGGCGGAGATCCGGGTCGCGATCACCTTCCCCGGCGAGGTGATCTCCTCGAACGGGAAGGTCGAGGGCAACACCGTCATCTGGGAGCCGAAGTTCGGCGAGCGCCTCGACATCCGGGCGGCGGGCTCCGCGATCCCGAGCGGCGGAGGCTTCGGCACCCTCACGATCGTGCTCGTCGTGGTGGGGGCGGCCGCCCTGGCCGCCATCGCGGCCCTCGTCCTCGTGAGCCGGCGCCGTCCGGCGCCCGCGGTGGCCGCGGTCGGGGGGGGTGAGGCATCGACCCCGCCGGCCGGGGGACCGGAGCCGGTCCCTCCGACCGGGACGACCTCGGCGACGCCCCCCGCGCCGCCGGCCGCGCCCGCGGAGCGAGCGCCGATGCCGGGCGAGAGCCCGCCACCTCCGCCGCCCGCGCCTTAAGGTGGAGACCCGCGGTCGGCGGGACCTTCGTCGGTCGGGGGAGCGCGATCCGTGCGGCAGCATGCACCCGAGGGGGCGCATCGTCCCCGCTCGTCCGCGAACGGGAGGGGTGAGATGGAGGAGACGCCCAGACGTCGGGTGGAGATGCCGAACGTGGCCGATCCGGCGCCGCTGGGGCTCGCGGCGTTCGCGCTCACCACGTTCCTGCTCTCGGCGAAGAACGCCGGCTGGACCGACGGCGGCAACGCCTGGCTCGGGTTCGCGTTCGCCTACGGCGGCCTCGCGCAGCTCCTCGCCGGGATGTGGGAGTTCCGGAACCGGAACGTCTTCGGCGCCACGGCCTTCTCGACGTACGGCTCGTTCTGGATCGGCCTCGGCCTGTACGTCCTGCTGGTGGAGGAGGCTAGCCCGAACGCGCTGAACGACCTCGGCTGGATCCTGCTCGCCTTCGCCATCTTCAACACGTACATGCTGCTCTGGAGCACGAGGGTGAGTGCCGCCGTGTTCCTGGTGTTCCTCACCCTCGAGGCGACCGAGGTCGTCCTGGCGGCCGGGTTCTTCGCCGACGCCGAGAGCCTGATCCGGGCGGGCGGCGTGATCGGCGTGGTCACCGCCGCGGTGGCCTGGTACACGTCGGCCGCCGGGGTCGTCAACGGGATGGCCGGGCGGTCGGTGCTTCCCGTCGGACGTGCCCTGTGGCGGGAGGCGGCCCCCGTCCTCGGCCCGGAGCTCGCGCCCGAGGGCGCGCGGGTCCGCGAGCTGCGGTAGTCCGTAGACTCGCCCGCGTGCACGGCACGTCGGCGAGGTCGCGGTGAGGACCGCCCCGCGCCTGCGCGGGGGCGCGGTCGCGCGCACGGCGAGCCTCTTCGCGGGGCTCGTCGTGGTGGGCGCGGCCATCGTCGCCCTGCTCGAGTCGGGGCTCGGGCTCGCGCCCTGGGACGTGTTCCACCTCGGCCTCGCCGCCCACGGACCGCTCACGATCGGGACCGCGAGCATCGCGGTGGGCCTGGTCGTCTTGCTCCTCGCCTGGGCGCTCGGGCAGCCGCCGGGCTTCGGCACGGTCGCGAACGCGGTCGTGATCGGCGCCGTGGTCGACCTGCTCCGGCGGGTCCCGTGGGTCGCGCGTCTCTCGTCGAGCGGCCTCCCCCTCCGCGCCGGGCTGCTGCTGCTCGGGGTGGCCCTGTTCGGGCTGGGCTCGGCTCTCTACATCGGGGCCGGGCTCGGCGCCGGCCCGCGCGACTCGCTCATGCTTGTGCTCGCCCGCCGCACGGGGGTGCGGATCGCCCTGGTCCGAGGCGGGCTGGAGGTGACCGCGCTCACCGTGGGCTGGGTCCTCGGCGGTGTCGTGGGGATCGGGACCGTGGCCGTGGCGCTCCTGCTCGGCCCGGCGGTGGAGACCTCCTTCCGCCTCCTGGTTCGGCTGCGCCTGGCCGAACCCGCCCGAGCTCTCGAGCCGGCTCCCTGAGGGTCTTCCCTCCGGTGGCCGGAGGGCCTATGCTCCTGAATCACCGTTCAACCGGAGGAGGACCGTGCTCGAGCAGCGCATCCGAGACGAGCGGCAGACCTGGCGGCCCCGGCCGACGCTCCCCGGCCGGGACTACCGGGACGAGGCCGTGTGGGAGGAGGAGAAGGAGCGGATCTGGCACGCGACCTGGGTGTGCGTCGGCCGGGCCGAGGAGATCGCCGCACCGGGCGACTACCGCACCTACGACGTCGCCGGCGAGTCCGTCATCGTGACCCGCAACGCCGAGGGGGAGCTGCGCGCGTTCTTCAACGTCTGCTCGCACCGCGGCACGCGGCTCGTGGACGAGGGCGCGGGGTCCGTGCGCAAGGTCTTCCGGTGCCCGTACCACGCCTGGACCTTCGACCTGAACGGGCGGCTGGTGGGGACCCCCAACGTCGAGCAGGACGAGCTCTTCGACCGAGCCAACTACCCCCTGCACCCGGTCCACGTCGCGACCTACGCCGGGTTCCTGTTCGTCTGCCTCGCCCCCGAGGAGCCGATGCCGCTCGTGGACTTCCTCGACTCCGGAGCCGAGTCCCTCACGGCCTACGATCGGTTCGGGATGGCGGACCTGCGGATCGGCCACCGGATCGTCTACGAGGTGAAGGCCAACTGGAAGATCGTGGTCGAGAACTACAACGAGTGCCTCCACTGCCCCACGATCCATCCCGAGCTCGTGCAGGTGGTGCCGCTGTTCCGGTTCGGCGAGGTGTGGGACGAGGAGATTCCCGACGACGGGCTGCAGATGGTGGAGGGCGCGACGAGCTTCAACCCCACCGGGCGCAGCACGCTCCCGCGCCTCCCGGGGATCCGCGACGAGGACGTGAACCGGTACTACGGCATGTACCAGTTCCCGAACCTGGCGGTGGACATGCACCCCGACGCCGTCCAGTACTACATCCTCGTGCCGCGGGGGCCGGCGCACACCACGGTGATCAGCGACTACCTCTTCCTGCCGGAGACCATCGCCGAGCGCGACGTCTCGAAGGAGCCGTTCGTGGACTTCTGGGACCTGATCTCGCGACAGGACTGGGAGGTGTGCGAGCGCGCCCAGCTCGGCGTCTCCTCGCGCGCGTACGCGGCCGGCGTCTACCCGCGCAAGGACCGGTTCCTGTTCTGGTTCAACGAGCAGTACCGGGCCTGGATGGGGCGCGAGCCGATCGGCTGAGGCTCAGCTGGGCGGGTTCGCCCGGCGGCGCTCGATCACCGCGCGCATGCCTTCGACCACCTCGTCGGGGAGGGGCTCGGGGCGATGCGTCTCCCACACGTGGAACACGCGCTCCCGCGCCCGCTCGCGGAGCGTCTTCGAGCCGGCCTCCTCCCACGGCTGACGCCCCTCCCAGGAGAGGACCCGCGGGCTCCACAGCTCGCGGAAGTGCTTGAGCGTGTGGGCCTCGCCGAGGAACACGTTGCCGGGCCCGACGGCGCGGATCACGTCGAGGGCGATCGTCTCCTCGCTCACCTCGAGGGGCTGCACGAGCCGGCGCGAGGCGCCGACGAACTCGTCGGCGATCACGAGGAGCTCGGGCGAGAACAGGAGCCCGCCCTCGATGCATCCGGCGTCGAAGATCATGTCGATCCCGGCGAGGACGGCGCCGAGCCCGTACCAGGCGACCTCGGCGGCGGCCTGCTCGTCGGCGTCCTTCGAGTCGCCGCCGAAGGTCATCCCGACCGACGGCAGGCCCCACCGGCGGCAGAGCTGTCCCATGGCCATGAGGAAGCGGACGCCGTCGGGGCCGCCGGCCGTGACGGTACCGAAGCGCATGTCCATCACGAACGGCACCGTGCCGGAGACGAAGGGGGTCCCCGGCCGGCGGAGCTCGGCGAGGACCAGCCCTGCGAGCGTCTCGGCGGCGGCGACGACGAGCGTGCCGGCCACCGTGACCGGCCCCGTGGCCCCGACCTGGGGCGCGGCCTGGCAGCACACGGGCATGCCGCGGTCGGCGGCCACGAAGAGCTTCTGGAGGGTCTCGGGGTTGAACAGGAGCGGCGAGACCGAGTTCAGGTACGGCACCAGGAAGGGCCGCTCGCGCAGCGCCTCGGGACCCCCGGCCGCGATCTCTGCCATCTCGTAGATGTCGGCGAGCTCGGCGCCGCCGCCGGCGACGAGCGGCATGAGCGGCTTCGTCGTGTTCGTCGCCATCGCCAGGAACTCGCTCTGGTTGACGATGTGGAGCGGCAGGTCGTCCGAGGGCCGCGTCACGCCGGGGGTGGCCACGAAGTCGATGTCCGGCAGCGCGTCGGCGAGGAGCGCGGTCTCGGCGGTGGCCTGAAGCGTGAAGGGCTCGATCGTGCGATCCCGCGGGTTCAGGTAGTTGAGGTTCGTCACGCCGGCGCCGACGTAGACGTTGCCCGCGCCGAGCTCCATCGCCGGCTCCCCGCGCCGGTCGTAGATGGTGAAGCGCTTAGGGGCGACCTCGAGCGCCCGCTCCACGAGGTCCGGTGGGATCCGGACGAGGTCCTCGCCCTCGCAGGTCGCGCCGTTCGCCGCGAGGAGCTCGCGCGCCTCCTCGGTCGTGATCCGCACGCCGGGGTCCTGCAGGACCGCGACGGCGGCCTCGTGGAGGCGCTCGATCTCCTCCGGCGTCTGGAGGTCGAGGGTGCGCCCGCCCATCACGCCTTGATCCTCGTGCGGTCGGGGTCGTACAGCGGCCGGAGCGACGCGACGGCCGGGACCCGCTTGCCGGCCACCTCCAGCTCGAAGCTCCACTCCGCGATGGCTTCCTCGGGGATCCCCCGCTCGTCCTCCACCATCCCGAGGCCCACGGCGCCCCCGAGCGTGTGCCCGTAGGCGCCGACGCGGTTGTAGCCGACCCACTCGCCGTCGCGCAGGATCGGCTCGCCACCGAACAGCAGGGGTTCGGGGTCCTTGAGGAGGAACTGGACGAGCCGGCGCTTCGGCGGTCCCGCCTCGCGCTGCCGGAGCAGGGCGTCTCGGCCGATGAAGCCGCCGGGCTTGTCCCACGCCACGCAGAACTCGAGCCCGCACTCGATCGGCGTGTCGGTGTTGTCCACGTCCAGACCGTAGTCGCGGTAGGCCTTCTCCAGCCGGAGGCTGTTCATGGCGAGCAGCCCGACGTCCCGGTACCCGAGGTCCTCGCCGGCCTGGACGAGCGCGTCGTACACGGTGAGCGCGAGATCCGAGGGTACGTGGAGCTCCCAGCCGAGCTCGCCCACGTACGTCACGCGCAGCGCGAGGACCTGGGCGTAGTGCACGTCGATCTCGCGGGCCGTCATGTAGGGGAAGGCCTCGTTGGAGAGGTCCGCGCTCGTGAGGCGCGAGAGCAGCTCGCGCGAGCGGGGGCCCTGGACCGTCATGAGGGTCGTCCCCGCGCTCACGTCCGTGACGGAGACGTGCGCGTCCTCGGGGGTGTACCGGCGAAGGCGCGCGAGCACCCGCCGGTGGGTGAGGTCGGTGGAGACGACCATGAACCGGTCCTCCGCGAGGCGCGTCACCGTGACGTCGGCCTCGATGCCGCCCCGCTCGTTCAGCCACTGCGTGTACACGACCCGGCCGACGGGGACCGAGACGTCGTTGTCGGAGAGCCGGTTGAGCACCGCCTCCGCGTCCCGGCCCTGGACGAGGATGTTGGCCATCAGCGACATGTCGATCATGCCGACGGCCTCACGGATCGCCCGGTGCTCGCGCTCCTGCGAGGGGAAGGACTCGTCGCGGTGCCAGCCGTGGGTGACGTGGGGCTCGACGCCGGGGTCGGCGAACCACTCGGGGTACTCGAAGCCCGAGGTCACCCCGAAGTAGGCGCCCCGGGCGGCCAGCCGGTCATGCAGGGCCGAGCGCCGGACGTTCCGCGCCGTCTTCGGGTGGTAGTTCGGCCACACGGCGTCGCCGAAGAGGGCGCCGAGCTGCTCGACGGTCCGGTCGCGGCGGAAGGCGCGGGTGCGCTCGTGGGGCATCGTGCGGTCGATGGCGAAGCCCATCACGTCCTGGTCGGGCACCCCGTCCACGATCCACTGGGCGGTGAGCGCGCCGACGCCGCCGCCGAGGAGGATCCCGAGGGAGTTCATGCCGGCCGCGACGAAGAAGCCGTCGAGCTCCGGGGCCTCGCCCATCAGGGGTCCGAGGTCGGGCGTGAAGCTCTCGGGGCCGCAGAACATGGTCTTGATCCCGGCCTCGCGCAGGCGCGGGAACCGGTCGAGGGCGCGCTCGAGGTACGGCCCGACCCGGTCCCAGTCCGGCGGCAGGCTCGCGAACTCGATGTCGTCGGGCACCCGGTCCACCGACCAGGGCCCGGCGACCGGCTCGAAGAGGCCGACGAGGATCCCGCCGCCCTCCTCGCGGTAGTAGCCGTAGAGGTCGGGGTCCTCGACGACGGGCAGGTCGGGGTGGGCCCAGTCCACGGGCTCGGTGATCATGTAGTAGTGCTCCGAGGCCTGCAGGGGCACGTTCACCCCGGCGAGCTCGCCGAGCTGGCGGCTCCACATCCCGGCGGCGAGCACGACGTACTCGCACTCGACCGTCCCCTGGGGCGTGACGACGCCGGTCACGCGGTTCCGCTTCGTGACGAACCCGGTGACGGGGACGCCCTCCACGATCGTGGCGCCGCCCATGCGCGCGCCCTTGGCGAGCGCCATCGTGACGTCGGCCGGGTTGATCCTCCCCTCGTCCGGCACGTAGAAGGCCGCGAGCACGTCGTCGATCCGCGCCTCCGGCCACATCTGCTGGAACTCCTTGGGCGAGATCTCCTCGTTCGGCACGCCGAAGCCGCGCACGAACGCCTGCTCGCGCCGGAGCGTCTCCAGACGCTCCGGTGTACGGGCGATGTGGAGGTGGCCGATCTGGCGCCAGCCGGTGGCCTGCCCGGTCTCGGCCTCGAGCCCCGCGTAGAGATCCCGCGTGTAGCGGGCCATCCAGAGCAGGGTCTCGTGGGCCATCCCGGCCGAGGTGATGAGCCCGGCGGCGTGCCAGGTCGTGCCGGAGGTCAGCTTCCGCCGCTCGAGCAGGAGGACATCCTTCCAGCCGAGCTTCGTCAGGTGGTAGGCGACGTTGCAGCCGATGACCCCGCCCCCGACGATCACGACGCGGGCGCGGTCCGGCAGGGTCGTGGCGGTGTCCGCGGGCACGGTGCGCTCCTTCCCTCGTTGCCGACTCGTTGCCGACTCGTAGCCGACCGACCGCGGCACGCGACCGCGGTTCGGCCAGATGCTATCCCGAGCGGGCCCTGCCGCTCCACACGCGACGGCGTCTCGGCTCCTCGAGGGCTGGAGTTGCGGGCGGCGGCGCGCGTCCCGGCGGACTTGACGCGTCCCCCAGAGGGGTATATTTAATGTTAAACGGGT
Source organism: Actinomycetota bacterium (assembly GCA_004366195.1). GTDB lineage: Bacteria > Actinomycetota > UBA4738 > UBA4738 > HRBIN12 > HRBIN12. The sequence goes on along the minus strand of SIRV01000126.1, from coordinate 1,661 downwards.
ATAATTTCATCAGGCGGTGCCCGATGAGGCGGTACCTCCTGTGGGCTGCGGCTGCCGGGGCCCTGGTGGTCGTGGGGGCGTTCGGGATTCGAGCGTTCGGCGCGGCGGATGCCTCGGACGACCGGGCAGCTGCACCTGGTGTGGGCCCCACGTACTACGTGGAGGGTGCACGTCCTGCACCTGGGGCCACGGAGCAAGCGGTCTGGGTAGAGGACGGCGATGCCCCGCCTGGGTGCGTCCCGTACTCGCCGGAGCGACCCCGGTCCTACGTGTGCGACGAGCTCCCGGCGGGCTTCGAGCCCGCCCCCCCGCCGGGGACATCCGAGGACTACCCCGAGGGGTGCGCGATCGCGGCGAAGGTCATCCGGGATCGGGCTGCGGAGCTGTCTCGACAGATCGGGCTCAGCGAGGTGTTCCAGATCGACCCCTCGGGCTGCATGGCGGCGGGCATGGGCGCCGCGCAGGAGGGGCGCTGGATGGCGCGGTTCCCGCTCGTTCGCGAGGTCAGTGCCCCTGATGGGACGACCTACCGCACGGCCGTCGTGTGGGAGTTCACGATCGCGGGTACGACGGTCGAGGGGGAGGAGCCGCCTGTATTCCTGTCTCCGGAGGCAACGTAGTTGCGCTCCAGCCAAGCGCACGCACGGGTGGGGATGATCCTGCTATCCGCATGCGTGCTGGTCGCGTGGGATGCATCGTACGGGCCCGGAGCGGCCTGGGCGGATCTCCCGCAAGACTGTATGGGGTTGACGGTCACGCTTTGGGGGACGAACTCCGACGATTTCATCATGGGCACGTCTGAGCGAGATGTGATCGCCCTCGGAACCGGAGACGATGGGACCCGGGCGGGCGGCGGCAAGGACGTGGTCTGCGCTAACCCGGGCAATGATATGTCCGTGTACCTCGGGAGCGGCGGTGATCGCGCCAACGGAGGTGCCGATCGGGATTGGATCTTCGCGGATCCGGGCGACGACACCTTCTACGGCGGTGCCGGAAGTGACGACGTGCTCTTTGGCGACACCGGCGACGACGTGATCTATGGGGATCTCTTGAACGATGACATCAACGGGAGCGACGGCGTGGACAACATCGCGGGCAACGAGGACGGTGACGAGCTCTTCGACGGGTATCGGTCGGACGTTGTCGCCGGGGGCGACGGCTACGACTTCTTCTATCCCTGCGACGACGGAGCGCGCGACCGCGTGAGTGGCGTGGAGTGGCAGGACGAACCGAGCCAGTTCTACTGCACCTAAGCCCGACGGACGTTGGGGACACGCCATACGGTCGTCCGGGTCCTTCCGGGGCGGCTCGCGTGAGGGCGTCAGGTCGAGGCATGATGTGCGCCGGAACGGCCCAGATCGGAGAGGAGGGCATCGATGTCCGCGAACCCCGTCCTCGCCCGAGAGCCCGACGTCCTCGAGATCCGCGACGGCCGGCTCTTCATCGAGGACCTCGAGGCCACCGCCCTCGTCGAGCGCTTCGGCTCGCCCATCTTCGTCTTCTCCGAGACCCAGCTCCGCGAGAACCTGCGGCGCATCCGCCGCGCGTTCCAGGAGGGCTGGCCGGACGGGCCGGTGGACGTCCTGCCGGCGTTCAAGGCCAACCCGATGCTCGCGACCCGCCACATCCTCTCGCAGGAGGGCGCGGGGGCTGACGTCTAC
>SIRV01000125.1 GCA_004366195.1 Actinomycetota bacterium | reverse complement strand
CGCCGAGGGCTGCTCGGTGGCGGGCGAGTTCGACCTGGTCGCGATCGTGCGGGTGCCCGAGCACGAGGATCTCGCCCGGGTGATCCCCGGCGGCATCGCGAAGGTCCCGGGGGTCGTGCGCACCGAGACCCTCATCGCCTTCCAGGTCTACTCCCGCCACGACCTCGAGCGGCTGTTCGCCATCGGCTTCGAGGGCGACTGACGGGGGTTACCGGACGGCCCAGATCACGAGGGCGGCGACGACGGCGATCGCGGCGAACAGGTAGAGCAGGTCGCCCCGCTTCACCCGGCCCGGACGCATCGCGTTGAAGCCCATCAGCTCAGACGGTAGTAGCGGCGGAACGTCTCCTCCGACAGCCAGTAGATGTGCTGGCGGACGGTGGATGCGAAGGTGAGGGCCTCGACCTCGTCCCGGCACGCGCGGACGGAGACCTCGCGCCCCTCGGGGTCCAGGATCGCCACGCTCCAGCCGCCGTCGCCGCGTCGGAGCTCGACGCCGTAGCGGTTGGCCGCGGCCGTCGCGTTCACCCTCTCGCGACCCCGTGGGCGTGGAGGCGTTCCAGCCGCTCGAGGTGCGACCGCAGCTCCTCCAGGACCGAGTCCGCGTCCAGGACGAAGTCCGGCTCGAGGTCCGCCACCTTGCCGAGGGCGTCCTCGAGCGCCGTCCCCGCCGCCTGCGCATCCCGGAGGGCATTCACCAACACCACCGCGTAGTCCGGCTCGAACGGCTTCCCGTCCCACGGGCAGCCCCCCCCGCTCTGGATCACCTGATCGACGAGGAACTCCCGCCCGCACCGCCGGCACGTCCCCTTGATCTTCACGCCGTCTCCTCCCTTGCTCCATCGGTCACGCCGACCAGCTCGAGCACCCGGTCGGCGAGCTCGAACGGGTCCACCGGCCGCACGAACCACGCGTCCGCTCCCGACCACCGGGCGAGCCAGACGTCCTGCCGGCGCTCGAGCAGGATCACGATCGCCCCGGGGAACCCCTCCTGGCGCAGGTCCTTGGCCAGCGCGAAGGCCCCCGCCCGGGAGGCGATCTCGTCGGCGATCACCACCTGCGGGCGCCGCTCCAGCGCGAGCCGCAGCCCCCGCTCTCCGTCGGACGCCTCGAGGAAGATCACCTCCTCGCCCAGCCGCCGACCGATCCCGCGCACCGCGAGGCGCACGAGCTCGCGCGAGGTCGCGTCGGGGGACACGAGGAGGACCTTCACGGGCGGCATCCTACCGGACGGCGGAACCCCGCCGACCCGGGCGGGTATCATCGCGGAGCCTGTCGTGTCCACCTCCGTCTACCTCGATCACGCATCGGCCGTCCCGCTGTCGGAGCCGGCCCGACGGGCGCTCGTGGCGGCGCTGGACGCCTTCGGAGACCCGCTCCACCACCACGCGGAGGGACGGGCGGCCCGTCGCCTGCTGGAGGAGGCGCGGGCGCAGATCGCGGAGGCCCTCGGCGCACAGCCGGACGAGATCGTGTTCACCTCGGGCGGGACGGAGTCCGTCACCCTCGGCATCTGGGGCGGGGTCCGCCCCATCCGCGAGCTCGGCGACCGCGTCGTGGCGAGCGCGGTCGAGCACCCCGCCGTGGGGGGCGTCCTCCACACCCTGGAGACCGACGGGCTCACCTCCGTGCTCGTCCCCGTGGACGAGCACGGCGAGGTCGATCTCGACGCCCTCGCCGCCGAGGTCCGCAAGCCCGGCACGCTCCTCGCCTCGATCCAGCACGCGAACCACGAGACGGGGACGCTCCAGCCGATCGCGGAGGCCGCCCGCCTCTGCCGGGAGGCGGGGGTCCTGTTCCACACCGACGCGTGCCAGACGGTCGGTCGCCTGCCGGTCGACGTCTCGGCCCTGCCGGTGGACCTGCTCTCGCTGTCGGCGCACAAGTTCGGCGGCCCGCCGGGGATCGGCGCGCTGTACGTGCGGCGAGGCGTGCCCCTCGCCGCCTACCCCTGCGGCGACGACCGCGAGCGTCGCCGGCGGGCCGGGATGGAGAACGTGCCGGGGGCGGCCGCCATGGCGGCGGCCCTGGCCGCAGCCCTCGAGGACAGCGGGGACCAGGCGGCGCGCCAATGGGGGCTCACGGCGCGGCTCCGGGAGCGCCTCGCCGAGATCCCGGGGGTCGCGGTGCACGGCCACCGGACGCACCGCGTCCCCCACCTCGTCTGCTTTTCCGTCGTCGACGTGGACGTCGAGGTCCTCGCCATGGCCCTCGACGAGCGCGGATTCTCCATCGGGGTGGGCTCCACCTGCTCCGGCGCGCCGGCCGAGCCCTCCCCCGTCCTGGAGCGGATGGGCCTCCCCGGTCACCCCAGCTTCCGGGTGGGGGTGGGGCGCGGAACGACGGAGGCCGACCTCGAGCGGTTCGTCGACACCCTCACCGCGCTCGTCGCCGACCTGCGGCGGATCCACCACGCCTCCGAGGGGGCGATGTCCCGCTACCTGCCGGAGCAGGGCTAGCTACGACACGCTCCAGGTGTCGCCCGACCGGAGCAGCTTCGCGAGGTCGCCGGGCCCGAGCCGCTCCGTCGCCAGCTTGATCTGGGCCGCGATCGCCTCCCCGTAGACGGGCCGCTGGACCTCCCGGAAGACCCCGATGCAGGTCGGCTCGGTGGGCCCGTGGCCGGCGGTGTGCGCGAGCGCGAACGCCAGCGAGGGCCGCCCCCGCTCGTCGTGGACGACGATCCGGTCCCGGAGCGTGTTGGCCACCTCGGTGATCACCAGGCGCCCGTTCTCCCCGACCGAGACGCAGCGCCGGCCCTCGTCGAAGATGATCGGCTCCCCGTGGCGGAGCCGGATCTGGTTGTGGACCGCGTGCTCCTTCTCGCGCAGCATGTCGAAGGCGCCGTCGTTGAAGACGTTGCAGTTCTGGTAGATCTCGATGAACGCCGCGCCCCGATGGGCCGCCGCTCGCCGGAGCACCTCGGTCAGGTGCTGCCGGTCGTTGTCGATGGAGCGCGCGACGAAGGTCGCCTCCGCGCCGAGCGCGAGCGCGATGGGGTTGAAGGGGTGATCCACGGACCCGAAGGGCGTGGACTTCGTGACCTTGCCCTCCTCGCTCGTCGGCGAGTACTGGCCCTTCGTCAGCCCGTAGATCTGGTTGTTGAACATCAGGATCTTGATGTTCACGTTCCGCCGGAGCGCATGGATCAGGTGGTTCCCGCCGATCGACAGCGCGTCCCCGTCACCGGTGACCACCCACACGCTGAGGTCCGGTCGGGCGGTCGCGATCCCCGTCGCGATCGCCGGCGCCCGCCCATGGATCCCGTGGACGCCGTACGTGTCCACGTAGTACGTGAACCGGCCCGAGCATCCGATCCCCGAGACGAACACGATCCGGTGCGGCGGGATGCCGAGCTCCGGCAGGAACGACTGGACGGTGGCGAGGATCGCGTAGTCGCCGCAGCCCGGGCACCACCGGACCTCGTTGCTCGTCGCGAAGTCCTTCTTGGTCAGCGTGCCGACGGTCTCGCCGCCCACGTCGGTCGTGGGTCCGCTCACTCGTCCATCACCTTCATCATCGCGTCCTCGAGCTCCTCGGCGAAGAACGGCAGCCCCTTCACCTTGGCCACCGTGCGGGCGTCCACGAGGTAGCGAGCGCGGATCAGCAGCGCGAGCTGCCCCATGTTCATCTCTGGGATCAGTACCTTCGGGTACCGGCGGACGACCTCCCCCGTGTTCCGGGGGAACGGGTTCAGGTGCACCAGGTGGGCCGTCGCGACCTTCCGCCCCCGCTCGCGGACGCGTCGCGCCGCCGCCCGGATCGCGCCGTGGGAGGAACCCCGCCCCCGCGCGAGGGGCTCGGCATCGCCGTCGGGGTCGTCCACCTCGAGCGGGGGGATGTCCTCGGCGATCCGAGCCACCTTCGCGGCGCGGAGCTCGGTCATCCGCTGGTGATTCTCGGGGTCGTAGCTGATCTGACCGGCCTCGTCCTTCTCCAGCCCGCCGATGCGATGCCGCAGGCCGGGCGTTCCGGGGAGCGCCCACGGCCGCCGGAGGCGCTCGTCCCGCAGGTACGGCATGAACTCCCGGCCCGCGTTGGGGGCCGTGGCGAAGTCCGGGTCGATCCTCGGCAGATCCTCCACCTCCGGGATCCGCCACGGCTCCGAGGAGTTCGCGAGGAACGTGTCGGCGAGCAGGATCACCGGGGTCCGGTACTCGATCGCGATCCGCACGGCCTCCAGGGCCGCCTCGAAGCAGTGCGACGGGGATCGGGCCGCGACCACCGGGATCGGCGACTCGCCGTGACGTCCGAAGAGCGCGAGGAGCAGGTCGCTCTGCTCGGTCTTCGTCGGCATCCCCGTCGAGGGGCCGGCGCGCTGCACGTCCACGACGACGAGGGGCAGCTCCAGCGCCACCGCGAGCCCGATCGTCTCCGCCTTCAGGTCCATCCCCGGCCCGCTCGTCCCCGTCACGCCGAGGTCGCCCGCGAACGACGCCCCGAGCGCCATCCCCGCCGCGGCGATCTCGTCCTCGGCCTGGAGCGTGATCACCCCGAAGTTCTTGAGGCGCGAGAGCTCGTGCAGGAGCTCCGAGGCCGGCGTGATCGGGTAGCTCGCGTAGAACAGCCGCAGGCCGCTCCGCTCCGCGGCCGCCAGCAGCCCCCAGGCCAGGGCCGCGGCGCCGGAGATGTTGCGGTACGTGCCGGGCTCGGCGGGGGCCGGCTTCACCTCGTAGCGCTGGGCGAACAGCTCCGTGGTCTCGCCGAAGTTGTACCCGGCCCTGAACGCGGCCACGTTCGCGTCGTAGATCTGCGGCTTGTCGCCGAACTTCCTCTGGAGCCAATCCAGCGTGACCTCGGGGGGCCGGCCGAACATCCAGGACACGAGGCCCAGGGCGAACATGTTCTTCGCCCGCTCCGCTTCCTTGCGCGTGAGCCCCAGCTCCTCGACCGCCCGGACCGTGATCGAGGTCATCGGCACCCGGTACACCTGGTAGGCGTCGAGCGAGCCGTCCGTGAGGGGGTTCGACGTGTACCCCGCCCGCTCCAGGTTGCGCTGGGTGAACGCGTCCTCGTTCACGATGATCGTCGCGCCGGGGCGCACCAGCTTGAGCTCCGCCCGCAGGGCGGCGGGGTTCATCGCGACCAGCACGTCCGGGTGATCGCCGGGCGTGGTGATGTCCTCCGAGGCGAACTGGATCTGGAAGGCCGAGACCCCGTGGACGGTGCCGGCCGGAGCCCGGATCTCGGCGGGGAAATCCGGCAGGGTCGCGAGATCGTTGCCGAGGACGGCGGTCGCGCTCGTGAAGCGATCGCCGGTGAGCTGCATCCCGTCACCCGAGTCACCGGCGAACCGGATGACGACGCGGTCCTTCTCGACGACGGGCTTCGCCATGGTTCCTCCGGGTTACACCCGGAAACCTCCTTCCGTGTCGCGGGCACCACCTAGCGTACCGCCTGCCGGGACGAAGCCCGGCCGCCGGCGGTACCGTGAGGGGCCCGTCGAGGTGAGGAGGTCGAGGATGCGGATGCGCAGGCTCGGGTCGCAGGGCCCGGAGCTGTCGGTGATCGGGTACGGCGCCTGGGAGGCGGGGGCCGGGAGCGAGTGGGGCGAGGCGCCGCCGCGGGAGCGGATCGTGGAGGCCATCCGGACCGTGCTGGACACCGGCATCAACTGGATCGACACGGCCGAGGTCTACGGAGACGGGCGCTCGGAGGAGCTCGTCGCCCTCGCGATCAGCGGCCACCGGGACGAGGTCCTGATCGCGACGAAGGTGGCGCCGGAGCCCGAGGGCACGGGGTTCCGCCCCGAGCAGATCCGCCGGGCCTGCGTGGACAGCCTCCGCCGCCTCCGCACCGGCCACATCGACCTGTACCAGCTCCACTGGCCGGACGAGAGCGGGGTGCCGATCGAGGACACCTGGGGCGCGATGGCCGCCCTGGTCGACGAGGGCCTGGTCCGCGCCATCGGGGTCTCCAACTTCGACCGAGGGCTGATCGAGCGGTGCGAGGCGGTCCGGCACGTCGACTCGCTCCAGCAGGAGTTCTCCATGCTCCAGCTCGAGCACCGCGAGCTGATCGCCTGGTGCGGCGAGCGCGGGATCGGCGTGCTCTCGTACGGACCCCTCGCCTACGGGCTGCTCACCGGCGCGATCGGGCCCGACACGCGGTTCGACCCGACCGATTTCCGCTCGGGCGCCGGTGAGTGGGACTACTGGCGCAACCTCTTCGCCCCCGGCAAGATCGAGCGGAGCCTGGCGGTCGTCGACGCCCTCCGACCGATCGCCGAGCGACTCGGCTGCACGGTGAGCCAGCTCGCGCTGGCCTGGAACGTCCACCAACCGGGGGTGACGGCGGCGATCGCGGGGAGCCGGAACCCCGACCACGTCCGGGCGAACGCGGCCGCCGGGGACATCGAGCTCGACGACGCGACCCTGGCTGAGCTGGAGGAGGCCCTTCGGCTCGGCCCCGCCTTCGGCTGAGCTCAGCCGATCAGCGAGCGTCGCTCGGCCACGCGCAGGCGCGCCGCCACGACGGCCAGGATCCGCGCCGCCACGCCCGGCTCCTCCCGCAGGAGCCGATCGAAGGCACGCTTGAAGATCCGGATCGCGGTGACCGGCGTCTCCGCGACGACGTCCGCCGTCCGGGGGCCGCCGTCCAGGAGCGAGACCTCGCCGAAGAAGTCCCCGGGGCGGAGGCGTCCGATCCTGCGACCCTTCTGCCGGACGACCGCCGCGCCCTCCACGAGGACGTAGAAGGTCCCGCCCGGCTGTCCCTCGCGGACGATGTGCTCCCCCGGCCGGAACGCGGCGAGGTCGGCGTGCTCCGCCACCCGTCGCAGGTGCCGGCGGGAGAGTCCCGCGAACAACGGGACCCGGGCGAGCAGCTCGAGGTCCCGGCGCGACAGCGGCCGGTCGAGCCTGCGCCCGCTCGGTCGGGGGCGGCGCTCGCCGCCGACCACGGCCTTGGGCACGACCCTGGCCAGCTGCTCCAGCAGATCCTCAGCCATAACCGCAAGCTTACCCGAGCCTCGGAGCCGGCGCCGGAGCTCGGCGACGCATCGTGGTCAGAGCGGGCGAGCCGGGGTACCTTGCCTTCCACATGCGCGAACGGATCGAACGCCTCCTTGAGGAGCGGATCCTCGTCCTCGACGGGGCCTACGGGACCGCGATCCAGGCCCGAAGGCTGTCCGATGCCGACTACCGGGGCGAGCGCTTCCGCGACCACCCCCGCGAGATCGCCGGGGACCCCGACCTGCTGAACCTCACGCGGCCCGACGTGGTGGAGGAGATCCACCGAGGGTACGTGGAGGCCGGGGCGGACATCCTGACCACCAACACCTTCACCGCGACCCGCATCGCGCAGGCCGACTACGGGCTCGAGGAGGTCGTGCGCGAGATGAACGTGGCCGGCGCCCGGATCGCCCGGCGCGTGGCCGACGCCGCCGATCGGCCGGTGTTCGTCGCCGGCTCGGTCGGCCCGACGAACCAGACGCTCTCGCTCTCGCCCCGCGTGAGCGACCCGGCCTACCGGGCCATCACCTTCGATCAGCTGGTCGAGGCGTATGCGGAACAGATCGAGGGCCTGCGCGAAGGCGGGGTCGACCTGCTCCTCATCGAGACCATCTTCGACACCCTGAACGCGAAGGCCGCGATCTGCGCCGCCAAGGACGTCGCGCCCGACCTCCCGATCATGCTCTCGGTCACCATCACCGACCGGAGCGGTCGTACGCTCTCCGGACAGACGGTCGAGGCCTTCTGGATCTCGGTCGCGCACGCCGAGCCCCTCTCCGTCGGGGTCAACTGCGCTCTCGGGGCCGCCGAGATGCGCCCGCACCTCGAGACCCTCGCCCGCATCGCCCCGGTGTACACGAGCTGTCACCCGAACGCCGGCCTGCCGAACGCCTTCGGGGCCTACGAGGAGAGGCCGGAGACCACGGCGAAGTACCTGCGCGAGTACGCGGAGGCCGGCCTCGGCAACATCCTCGGCGGGTGCTGCGGCACCACGCCGGAGCACATCCGGCAGATCGCCCACGCCGTGGAGGGCGTCCCCCCGCGCCGTCCTCCGGCGCCCGAGCGCGTCACGAGCTTCGCCGGCCTCGAGCCCTTCCGCATCACGCCGGACACGGGGTTCGTGATGATCGGAGAGCGCCAGAACGTCACCGGCTCGGCGCGCTTCCGCCGCCTCATCGAGGCCGGCGACTTCCAGGGGGCGGTGGAGATCGCGGCCGAGCAGGTCCGGAGCGGGGCCAACATGCTCGACGTCAACATGGACGCCGACCTGCTCGACGGCGTGAAGGCCATGACGACCTTCCTCAACCTGATCGCCACCGAGCCGGAGATCGCCCGCGTCCCGATCATGATCGACTCCTCCCGCTTCGAGGTGATCGAGGCCGGCCTGAAGTGCGTGCAGGGCAAGGCCGTCGTGAACTCGATCAGCCTGAAGGAGGGCGAGGCCGACTTCCTGGAGAAGGCCCGTCGCGTCCGGCGCTACGGGGCGGCCGTCGTCGTCATGGCCTTCGACGAGGAGGGCCAGGCCGAGACGGTGGAGCGCAAGGTCGAGATCTGCTCACGCGCCTACCGGCTCCTGGTGGAGGAGGCCGGGTTCGAGCCCGAGGACGTGATCTTCGACCCCTGCATCCTCGCCGTCGCGACCGGGATCCCCGAGCACGACCACTACGCGAAGGCCTTCATCGAGGCCACCCGGATCCTGAAGGAGCGGTTCCCGCGGGCCAAGATCTCCGGCGGCGTCTCGAACCTCTCGTTCAGCTTCCGGGGCAACGACCGCGTGCGCGAGGCGATGCACTCGGCGTTCCTGTACCACGCGATCCGCGCGGGGCTCGACATGGCCATCGTCAACGCCGGCCAGATCGCCCTCTACGAGGACATCCCGCCCGACCTGCTGGAGCGGGTGGAGGACGTGATCTTCGCCCGGCGGCCGGACGCCACCGAGCGCCTCCTCGCCTTCGCCGAGACCGTGAAGGGCGAGACGGCCAGGCGCACCGAGGACCTCTCCTGGCGCGAGGGCACCGTGGAGGAGCGGCTGGTCCACGCCCTCGTGCACGGGATCGACACGTTCATCGTGGAGGACACCGAGGAGGCCCGCAAGCGCTACGAGCGACCCCTCGACGTGATCGAGGGCCCCCTGATGGAGGGCATGCGGATCGTCGGCGACCTGTTCGGCGCCGGCAAGATGTTCCTGCCCCAGGTGGTGAAGAGCGCCCGGGCGATGAAGAAGGCCGTCGCCTACCTCGAGCCCTTCATGGAGGAGGAGAAGGCGCGCTCAGGGACGACCGGGAGCAGTCAGGGCAAGGTCGTGCTCTGCACCGTCAAGGGCGACGTCCACGACATCGGCAAGAACATCGTGGGGGTCGTCCTCGGTTGCAACAACTACGAGGTGATCGACCTGGGCGTCATGGTGCCCCCCG
>ML214183.1:8317-15915 GCA_004366195.1 Actinomycetota bacterium | reverse complement strand
GGGGGGGCCGGGGTCGCGCCGGGGAGGCCGGCGCGGAGCCCCTCGGGCGGCGCGCTGCCGCCGATGCGCGTGGGTGGCTCGGCCGCTCCGGCACCGCGCTGGGGCCCCGGGGGCGGAGCGCCGGCCTCCCCGGCCCCCTCCGCTACCTCGAGCGTCACGAGCGGCGCTCCCACCCTCAGCGTGCTCCCGGCCCTGGCGTGCAGCGCGACGATCCGCCCCGGCCACGGCGAGGGGATCTCCACCAGCGCTTTGGCCGTCTCCACCTCGACGAGGGGCTGGTTCAGCGCGACCTCGTCGCCCTCAGCGACGAGCCAGGCGGAGATCGTCGCCTCCTCCAGGCCCTCGCCGAGGTCGGGCAGGTGGAAGACGCGCTCGGCCATCAGTACGCGACGACCTCCCGCACGGCGCGGGCGATGCGCTCGACGCTCGGGAGGTAGACCTGCTCGAGGGAGGCCGGCGGGTACGGCACGTCCCACCCGGTGACGCGCCGGATGGGGGCCTCGAGGTGGTCGAAGGCCTCCTCCACCACCCGGGCCACGACCTCGGCCCCGAGCCCCAGCGTGAGCGGCGCCTCGTGCACGACGACGGCCCGGCCGGTCGAGCGGACGACCTCGCCGAGCGTCGCCACGTCGAGCGGCGAGAGCGAGCGCAGATCCACCACGGCGCAGGGCACCCCCTCGGCCTCGAGCGCCTCGGCCGCCTCCAGGCAGCGGGCGACCATGGCGCCGTACGAGATGAGGGCGCAGGCCGAGCCGTCGCGCAGCACGCGGGCCCGACCGATGCCGGGCCCCTCGGTGGTCAGCTCGCCCTCGGCCTTCGACCAGTAGCGGGACTTGGGCTCGAGGACGATCACGGGGTCGGGGTCGGCGATCGCCAGGCGCAGGAGGCGGTAGGCGTCGAGGGGATCGGCGGGGGCGACGACCTTCAGGCCTGCGGTGTGGACGTAGTACGTCTCGGGGCTCTCGCCGTGGTGCTCCTTGCCGCGGATCCCGCCGAAGGAGGGGATCCGGATCGTGACCGGCATCCCGACCCGCCCCCGGGTGCGCTCGCGGTACTTGGCGACGTGGCTGATGACCTGGTCCAGGGCGGGGTAGCTGAAGCCGTCGAACTGCATCTCGGCCACGGGGCGCCACCCGGCCATGGCGAGGCCCACGCACATCCCGGCGATGCCGGACTCCGAGATCGGGGTGTCGAACACCCGGTCGCGCCCGAAGGCCGCCTGCAGGCCCTGGGTGACCCGGAAGACGCCCCCCAGCTCGCCGACGTCCTCGCCGAAGACGAGCACGCGCGGGTCCTCGTCCAGGGCGTCCCGCAGGGCCGCGTTCAGCGCGCCGACCATCGTGATCTCAGGCACCGCCGAGGGCCTCCTCCCGCTGCCGGCGGAGCGTCGCCGGCGGCTCCGCGAAGACGTGGTCGAAGACCTCCGAGGCGGGGGGCGCACCGAGCGCGACGAGCTCGGCCCGCACCGTCCCCACCCAGGCCTCGGCCTCGGCCTCGCAGGCCGCCGCGAAGCCGGCGTCGGCAACCCCGACGGCCTCCAGGAACCGCCGGTAGCGGACGATCGGGTCGAGCGCCCGCCACCGCTCGACCTCGGCCTCGTCCCGGTAGCGGGTCGGGTCGTCGGCGGTGGTGTGGGGGCCGATGCGGTACGTTAGGGCCTCGATGAGACTCGGACCATCGCCGGCGCGGGCCCGCTCCACCGCCTGGCGCGTCGCTCGGTACACCGCCAGCACGTCGTTGCCGTCCACCCGAACACCGGGCATCCCGTAGCCGGGCGCCCGGGCGGCGATCGGCGCCGCGAACTGCGCCCGCGAGGGGACCGAGATCGCCCAGCCGTTGTTCTGGCAGAACAGGATGACCGGGGCCCGGAAGACGGCGGCGAGGTTCGCGGCCTCGTGGAAGTCGCCCTCGGAGGCCGCCCCGTCCCCGAAGTAGGCGAGGGCGCACGCGTCGCTGCCGTCGAGCTTGGCGCCGAGGGCCCAGCCCACGGCGTGGACGAGCTGCGTCGCGACCGGCACGCAGATCGGCGCGAAGCCGGTCGCGAGGGGGTCGTAGGGCCCGCCGTGCCAGGTGCCGCGGTGGTACTGGAGGTACTCGACGGCGTCGACGCCGCGGACGATCGCCGCGGCGAGCTCGCGGAAGGAGGGGAAGACCATGTCGCGCGGTCCCAGGGCGGCGGCGCTCCCGACCTGGGCCGCTTCCTGCCCCTCGAACGGCGGGTACACCGTGAGCTCTCCCTGGCGCTGGAGCGCCATGCACTCGCGGTCCAGGCGCCGGGCGAGGATCATCCACCGCAGGAGCGCGCGGAGCCCCTCCTCGTCCAGGCCCACCTCGACGTCGCCGACGGGGGTGCCGTCGGGCGCGAGGCACCGCAGCGTCGGGAACCCGTCGTCGGTCGTCTCGGGCGCGCTCATCCCTGGGGGTGGAGCGGGGTCGGCCAGAGCATATATGCTCCGGCGCCATGGTCCCCTCGGCGGAGCTCCGTGTGTACCAGCCCCTCGGAGCGTTCCCCGCGGCCGAGCAGGCGCGGTGGGAGCGCTACATCCTCGGCGGCGGGCGCGTCGTACCCCCGCGACCGGTCTACCGGCAGCTCCTCGCCCGGGATCGCCTGGGGCTGCTCCTTCCGGCGGAGGACGAGGGCGCGCTCGTGAAGCACCTCGACGGCACGTACTACGTCTGCCCGCTCCGGACGCGGATGCGCACGCTCGCCGGGATCCTGGCCTTCGCGAGGTCCCGCCCGTTGGAGGGGGCCGAGGCGTTCCTCCCGCGCGGTCTCGTCCGTCGCGCGGCCCGGGAGCTCCGCCGTCTGCGCCGCCGCGATCCAGGGGCGGTGGCGGCGATCATGGAGAGCCCCTGGCACGTGCCGGTGCGCTGGTTCGTGCTCTTCGACGACGCCGAGCGGCGGATCGTCGAGCGCGACGGGCGGCACCGCCTCTCGTACGTCACGACGGCCGGACGCGCGATGCGCCGCGCCGAGCGCGCCGTGCCGGTGCTGCGGGGCTCGGAGCTCGGAGAGGTGGCGGACGCCATCGTCGAGCTCCACCAGTGGCTCGCGGCCTTCGACCCGCGCTCCCTCGTCGAGCTCGACTACGGCGGGCTCTGCGACTTCCTCCGGTGGGACGAGCTCGACGACGACCGGAGCGTGCGGGACGTGCAGGAGGCCATCGCGGCCCTCGCCGCCGGCGACCGCAGCCGGCCGGTCGAGCTCTACCAGGCGGTGCTCGGTCGGTGGGCCGAGGTCCGGGGTCGCGAGGGCCTCAACTGAGGATGGGGGTGGCGAGGGGCGGGATCGAACCGCCGACACCGCGGTTTTCAGCCGCGTGCTCTGCCAACTGAGCTACCTCGCCCTCGCGCGGCTGACGGGCTTCGAACCCGCGATCTTCGCCTTGACAGGGCGATGAGGACTCCAGGCTCCTCCACAGCCGCGTGCTCTGTTCGGTTGTCGGTGCCCCCAACGGGATTCGAACCCGTGTCGCCGCCTTGAAAGGGCGAAATCCTAGGCCGCTAGACGATGGGGGCGCTGCATCGCCCCCCACCGGGGGCGGCCCCAGTATAGCGCGAGCCCCCGGTCGGGCGGCTCCTCACGCCGGGCGCCGGCCGAGGCGCTCGCCGAGCGGGATGCCGGCGCCCGGGCCGAGCTCGAGCACGTGCCGCACCCCCGGCCGCGGCAACAGCAGGCGGTTCGGCGCGAGCTCCAGGCGGGCGCGGACCCGCAGGTCGGCGTCGAGCAGGATGACCGTGATCGGTCGGCGCATGCCCACCGTGTGGACCGAGCGCGCGCGCTCGAGCAGGAGCCCCGTGCCGGGGTCGGGGGAAGCGCTCCCGAGCAGGCCGCGCATCCGTTCCCGTCGGGTCTCCGGCACCAGGACCCGCAGGCGCGCGCCCCGGTCCCCCTCGAGGATCTCCGTCCGCACGCGCGCAGGTTACGTCGGCCCGCCGACGTCGCCCGCGGTCGCATCGGCCTCCTCGCCGGGAGCCGGCGGAGCCGCGTGAACGTCCGCCCGGTACAGGAGCCCACCGCCGAGGGCGCAGGCGACGGCGGTGGCCACGTACAGCGCGCGGAAGCCCACGACGTCCACGATGAGCGCGCCGATCCCGATGGAGATGGAGTACGGGACCGTCGTGATGGCCTCCGAGGCCGTGAACACGCGCCCCTGGAGCTCGAGGGGCGTGCGGCGCTGGAGCAGGGTGTTGTAGGCGACGAAGTAGAAGGCCACGAACACCCCGACGAGGATCGAGGCGGGGACCACGATCGGGAGGCTGGCCGTGGCGTCGAGCCCGACGGCCAGGCCGAACCCCACGAGGGAGGCGGCGGCCATCCGGACTTCCCCGAGCCGCGCCATGATCGCCGCCGCGACGAGGCCGCCGAGGACCGCGCCCACCCCCTCGATGGTCGAGATCACGCCGAGGAACTCGGCGGGCTTCCCGAGGCCCGAGTCGATGAGCCCGAACACCGCGACCTCCACGATGCCGAGCACGATGAGCACCGCCGCCGTGTAGAACACGACGCGTCGGAGGTCGACGGTCCGCACGATGTGCCGCACCCCCGCCGACAGCTCCCGCCAGGCCGTCTCCTCCGCGGTCTCGCGCCGTGTGAGGTCGGGGGCTCGGATGAGCGACAGGAGCCCGGCCGAGACGACGAACACGGCGGCGTCGAGGAGCGCGACCGCCCCGCCGCCCCACAGCGCGAACAGGCCCGCGCCGGCCAGGGGCCCGATGATGCGCAGCCCGTTGCGGAGCGACTCCAGGAGCCCGTTGGCCTCGGCCAGCTCCTCCGAGGGGAGCATGGAGACGAGGAGGCCCGACCGGGCCGCGAAGAACACGATCTGGAGCGCTCCGTAGCAGAACGCCACGACGTACACGACCCAGATGTCGGCCTCGCTCCGGACGCGCAGCAGGCTGAGGACGATCGCCATCGTCACGAAGTCGTTGGCGATCATGATCCGGCGGCGCGGGAACCGGTCGATGAGGGGCCCGGCGAGGGGCGTCACGAGGGCGGGGAGCGTGTAGACGAGGAACACCGAGCCCGCCGCGCCGTCGGAGCCCGTGAGGTCCTTGACCCAGATCCCGAGCACGAGGACCAACGCGACGTCGCCGAACATGGTGAGGGTCTGGGCGGCGAACAGCAGCCGGAAGTCGCGGTGGCGGAGCAGCCGTCGGTAGCGGCCGAGGGCGCGCTCCGGTGTGTGGGCGGTGGGGGCGAGCGTCTCCACCGGCGGCGCCGTCGGCTCCAGGAGCGCTGCCCCTGGGGGGTCGGGGCCGGCCGTGTCGATGGGGTCCGCGACCGCGACGTTCACCCGACGACGCATGGCGGCGACGACGAACCACCCGACGCCGAGGAGGGCGAGGACGTCCCCGACGCTCACCGCCTGCCGGACGGGCGGCGGGATGGCGATCACGTCGCCGAGGAACGTGAGGCGGTCCTCGGGCCCCATGAGGTGGTGCTTGGGCGAGTCGGATGCCCGGAGCTCGGCCAGGGTCTCGGCTTGTCCCGACGCGCGGATCGCCGCCTCGCTCACCGGCATCCCGCGGTTGATCCCGATCACGAGCAGGTTCAGGGCGAGCCCGAGCATGATCAGCGGGAACCCCGGGCTCCGCAGGTTGACCGCGACGACGGCGAGCAGACACGCGAACGAGCCGAGGAGCAGCAGGTCCCCCGCGAGCCCGGTCACGGGCGGGAACTGGAGGGCGACGCCGAGCAAGCCGAGCCAGGGCCACCGGAACCGGACGTCGGCCAGACGCGAGGGACGGCCCCCGGCGACGAGACCCAGCACGACCGCCCCGATGAGCGTGACCGCGAGCAGCCTCACCATGTCCTACCTCTGGGTATCGGCCGCTGGGGGGACGGGACTGATGGGTGGGCCGGTCGCCGAGCCCGGGGACGTTCGACCGGCGCGCAGAGTAGGCGAGCGTGGTCGCTCCCGTGCGCGGGGACGGGGTGTCGTGCGGCGCCCGCCGGTCTCACTCAAGGGTAACCCGGAAGGTAACAGGAGGGGTCACCTCCGGGCAACCACCGAGGGTGAGGTCCAGCGGCTCCGCGTCCGCATCCGGCCTCCGCACGTGGGGCGGGCAGGATTCGAACCCGCGACACGAGGGTTAAAAGCCCCCTGCTCTGACCAGGCTGAGCTACCGCCCCGAGCGAAGTGTACGGCCGGGAACCCGGCGCCCTGCGGGCCGCGTCCCAGGGATGCCTGGGTTCCCCGGCGGTCGGCCGGTGGTGCGATCTGGAGGTGGATGGGATGAGGAAGGATCTGAGGGGCGGGCTCGTCGGTCTCGCGCTCGGGCTCGCGGTGGCGCTCGCGCTCCCCACGTTCGCGCAGTCGCCCTCGCCCGAGCCGGGGACGGCGGAGCGGACGGTCACGGTCTCCGGCACCGCGACGATCCGCTCGCAGCCCGACGAGGCGACCGTGACGCTCGGCGTGCAGACCCGAGCCATGACGGCCGAGGCGGCCATGCGCGACAACGCCGAGCGCATGCGCGAGGTCATCGCCGCGGTGCGGCGGGAGGGCGTGGCGGCGGACGACATCGCGACGGCCTGGGTGAGCCTCTACCCGCAGTACGACGACCGGGGCATCGGCGTCGAGGGCTACGTGGCCGAGAACCAGGTCACGGTGACCGTCCGCTCGATGCAGGCCGTCGGCCGCGTGATCGACGTCGCGGTCGAGGCCGGCGCGAACCTCACGAGCGGGATCTCGTTCCGGCTCTCGGACGAGGGCGAGGGCGTCGAGCGCGCGCTGGCCGAGGCCGTCGAGGACGCGCGGGCCAAGGCGCTCGCGCTGGCGGACGCCACGGGCGCGCGGCTCGGGGCCGTGGTGTCGGTGAGCGAGACCGGCGCGCCGGGCCCGGTGCCCGTGTACCGGGACTACGGCGTCGCCGAGGCCGCGGCCGGCGCCCCGCCGATCGAGCCTCCGACGATCGAGACCCAGGTCTCGGTCACCGTCACCTGGGAGCTCGTCGTCTGAGGCTGCCTGCCGGCGGGCGGAGCGCATCACTGGGCGGCGCTCCGCCCGCCGCGGCGGTAGCGGTTCGTGATCGGCATGCGCCGGTCCCTGCCGAAGGCCCGGGGCGTGATCTTGATGCCGGGCGCGGCCTGGCGTCGCTTGTACTCGGCGCGGTCGATCATGGCGACGACGCGCTCCACGACCGCGGGATCGTGCCCGGCGGCGACGATCTCCTCGGGCCCGCGGTCGTGCTCGACGTAGGCCTCGATGATGGGGTCGAGCACCTCGTAGGGGGGGAGCGAGTCCGTGTCCCGCTGGTTCGGGCGCAGCTCGGCCGAGGGGGGCTTGGTCAGGACCCGCTCGGGGATCGGCGGCGTGCCGTCCCGGGCGTTCCGCCACCGGGCGAGCTCGTACACGAGGGTCTTCGGCACGTCCTTGATCGGCGCGAACCCCCCGGCCATGTCGCCGTAGAGGGTCGAGTAGCCGACCGCGTACTCGCTCTTGTTGCCGGTGGCGAGCACCAGGCCGCCCCGCTTGTTCGAGACCGCCATCAGCAGGTTGCCGCGGATCCGCGCCTGGATGTTCTCCTCGGCCACCCCGGGCTCGGTGCCGGCGAACAGGGGCTCGAGGGCGCGCAGGTACGCGGCGAAGGTCTCC
>ML214183.1:0-8307 GCA_004366195.1 Actinomycetota bacterium | reverse complement strand
TGGGGATCACGTCGGGCCGGATGCCCAGGCGCCGGGCGACCTCCTCGGCGTCCTCCAGGCTCTCGGGGGAGGAGTAGCGCGACGGCATGGCGAGGGCGTGCACGGCCGAGGGGCCGAGGGTGTCGGCGGCGAGCACCGCCGTGAACGCCGAGTCGATGCCCCCGGAGAGCCCCAGCACGACCTCGCGGAACCCGTTCTTGCGCACGTAGTCACGGAGCCCGAGGGCGAGGGCCCGGTAGACCTCTTCGGGCCCCTCCGGCCAGGGGGCGCGCTCCGGCCCCGCGGGCACGGCCCAGGTCGCGCCGCGGCGCACGTCCTGGAGCTCGACGACGAGGAGGTCCTCGGTGAACATCGTGGCCCGGTGGACGAGCTCCCCGGTGGGGGCGACGACCATCGAGCCGCCGTCGAACACGAGCTCGTCCTGGCCGCCGACGGCGTTCACGTAGGCGATGAAGGCGCCCGTCTCGCGGGCCCGGGCCGCGACGACGTCGAGGCGCTCGGAGGTCTTGCCGCGGTGGTACGGCGAGCCGTTGATGTTCACGACGAGGCGCGCGCGCTCGGCCGCGTACGCGTCGAAGGGCGGGCCCGGCGCCCATGCGTCCTCGCACACCGAGAGGCCGATGAGGGCCCCGGCGACCTCGACCGTGCGGCCGACGCGGCCGGGCTCGAAGTAGCGGCGCTCGTCGAAGACGCCGTAGTTCGGGAGCTTGATCTTCCGGTACCGCGCGACCACCTCGCCGCCGGCGAGGAGGGCCGCGGCGTTGTGGATCCCGCGCTCGCTCCGGTCCACGAACCCCACGACGACCGCGCAGCCCTCCGCCGTCAGGCGGGCCAGCTCGGACAGGGCCTCCAGGTTGTCGCGGACGAACTCCGGTCGGAGCACGAGGTCCTCGGGCGGGTACCCGGTGACGGCGAGCTCGGGGAAGCAGACGAGATCGGCGCCGGCCTGCGTGGCGCGCGCGCTCCACGAAGCGAGCAGGTCGACGTTCCCCTCCAGGTCGCCGACGGTGGTGTTCACCTGGCCGAGCGCGATCCGCATGACCCAAGCCTAGCCCCGACCCGGCTCGAGGTACGGCGCGTCTCCGAGCGGGCGGAGGCGCGTCGGTCACTCCAGGCCGCCGATGTCCAGGTTGTAGGCCTCCCAGACGAGGTCGGCCCCCGCCTGCCGGTGCTTCACGATCCTCCCGAGGAGGTGCTGGATCTCGTCCCGGGCGTCCTCCACCGTCCAGGTCGTGCCGACCGGCACCGTCCGGAGCTTCGCCATGAGCTCCGAGGTCGTGTCGCGGAGGACCGGGTGCTCGTCGCGGAGGCGCTGGACGGCCGCGGCGAGGCGCGGAGCCCGATGCAGGATCTCGTCGTAGAGGCCGTCGGTGCGCTCCGTGACCTCGATGTGCTCCTCGAGCGTCTCGCGGAGCCTGGAGAGGGCGGCGACGACCTCCTGGGTCCACAGGGGCTCGCGCCCCACCGCGGGGCCGGAGATCGCGTGCTCCACCTCCACCAGGGCGTGGTGCAGGTCGGCCCGGCGGCGCCTCGCCTCGTCCAGGGCGGGCGAGATCCCCCCCTCGGGTCTCCGTTCGCTCATCGGATCCTCACCTCGGATGCGGAACCGCGACGATACCGGAGCCGGACCGGGCCGCGCCACCCGCCGTGGTGGCGCACCGGCGCCCCGCGGATGCGCCGCCCGGTCCGTGCGCTACAGGATCGGCAGGTACCGCTCCAGCTCGTACGGCGTCACGTAAGCCTTGTACGCGTCCCACTCCTGTCGCTTGTTCCGGATCAGGAACTCGTGCACGTGCTCGCCGAGCGCGTCCCGCAGCAGCTTGGAGGAGGCGGCGAGCTCGATCGCCTCGTAGAGGTCCTCGGGGAGCGAGCGGATCCCGGCGGCCCGGCGCTCCTCGTCCGTCATCTCGAAGATGTTGTTGGAGGCCTCCGGGGGCAGCTCCTCCTCGTTCTCGATCCCGGCGAGGCCGGCGGCGAGCATCACGGCGAACGCGAGGTACGGGTTGCACGCCGGGTCCGGCGAGCGGTACTCGATCCGCCGCGGTTCACCCGCGCCCAGCACACGTAGACCGGCGCCTCGTAGCCCGGCACGAGCCGCTTGTAGGAGTTCACCCACTGGTTCGTGACGAGCGTGATCTCCGGCGCGTACCGCAGGATCCCGGCGATGTAGTGCTTCGCCACCTTCGAGAGGTGGTACTCGTCGTCCGGGTCGAAGAAGGCGTTCCGGTCACCCCGGAACAGGGACTGGTGGGTGTGCATCCCGCTGCCGTTCACGCCCATGACCGGCTTCGGCATGAACGTGGCGTAGATCCCGAACTCCTGCGCGACCTCCTTCACGGTGAGGCGGTAGGTCATGACGTTGTCCGCCATCGTGAGGGCGTCGGTGTAGCGGAGGTCGATCTCGTGCTGGCTCGGCGCGACCTCGTGGTGCACGTACTCGACGGGGATCCCCATGGACTCGAGGTACGTCACCGTCCGCTTGCGCCAGTCGGTCGCGACGTCGAGGGGGGTCTCGTCGAAGTACCCGCTCTGGTCGAGGAACCGGGGGTCGTCGGGGCTGCGGAAGTAGAAGTACTCGAGCTCCGGCCCGACGTAGAACGTGTAGCCGAGCTCGGCCGCCCTCGCGAGCTGGCGCTTCAGCACGTACCGGGGGTCGCCCTCGAACGGCGTGCCGTCGGTGTTCAGGACGTCGCAGAACATCCGCGCTACCTGCGCCTCGGTCTTCCAGGGGATCAGCTGGAAGGTGCTCGGGTCGGGGACCGCGACCATGTCGGACTCCTCGATCCGCGAGAAGCCGTCGATGGACGAGCCGTCGAAGCCCATCCCCTCGGCGAAGGCCCCCTCCAGCTCCTGCGACGTGATGGTGAAGGCCTTCAGGAACCCGAGGACGTCGGTGAACCACAGGCGGATGAAGCGGATCCCGCGCTCCTCGACGGTGCGGAGCACGTACTCGGCCTCGGGGGTGAGCGGCATCGGCATCTCCTCGGTGTGCGGACGACCGAAGGGTAGCCGAGACGGAGCCCGGCGCGGTTACGGGCCCGTTAACTCCGCGGGTAGGCTGGGTCCGGACCGAGCGAGGGGGTGCGGGATGCGGACGACGGCCGTGGTCGGCTGGATCCTGATCTTCGCCGCGCTCTTCACCTGGCAGGCCATCGGCCTGCTGCACGGGCCGCCGTGGCCGACGATGAGCGACATGCTCAGGGCCGCCATGCGGCCGGTCCTCGGGCGCTGGCTGCTGTTCGGTCTGTGGCTCTGGATCGGGTGGCACGTGTTCGTGCGGGGGTGGGAGCCGTTCTCGCGCTGAGCGAGCTCCGCCTGCTCGTCGCGCCGGCCGCCGCGTTCCTGCTGTGCGCGGGGATGGCGGTCGCGGCGGCGGTGTGGCCCGTGCCGCGCCCCGACCGCGGAGCGCCCATCCCTGCCCGGGTCCTCGTCCGGTACCTGCTCGGCCTCGCCGCCGGCGGGTACGCCGCGCTGCTCGGGATCGTGGCGGTCTTCCACGGCCTCGTGGTCGGCGACCGGCGGGCGCTCGCCGACGCCGCGGTGTGGGGCCTCGCGCTCGCTGCCCTCGCGGTGCCGGCGTTCCTGGTGCTCACGCTGCTCGAGCGCCGGGTCCGGCGACGGTGAGGGGGTGGTGGGTGTGCTCGACCCCGAGACCCTCGGCCGGACGCTGGCACTCGCGCCCGATCCGGACCTCGCGCGGGTCGCGCTCTCGCGGGTGGGGGAGGACCGCCGGGCCCGAGCGATCCTGGAGCGCGAGGACGTGCTGCTCGCCGCGGTGCGCCTCCTCGGCTTCTCGACGGCCGCCGCCGACCTGCTCGTGCGCCACCCCGAGGAGACGGCGGCCCTCGCCGACCTCCGGCCCCGCGCGCTGGAGGATCTGCAGGCCGAGCTCGCCGAGGACGTCCGCCGCCTCGGCGTCGAGGACGGGCTGCGCCGCTTCCGGCGCCGGGCGATGCTGCGGGTCGCCGCCCGGGACCTCGGGGGCGCGCCGTTCGAGGAGGTCGTGGCCGAGATCACGGCCGTGGCCGAGGCGTGCCTCGCGCTCGCATGCCGCACGGCGGCGCCGGAGGGGCTCGCCGTCGTGGCCCTCGGGAAGCTCGGCGGCGCCGAGCTCAACTACGCGAGCGACGTGGACCTGCTCTTCGTCCACGCGGGGGGCGGCGCGGAGCGCCAGGAGGAGGCCGAGCGCCGGGCGGCCGAGCTGATCCGGCTCCTCGCCGAGCCGACGGCCGAGGGCATCGCGCTCCGCGTGGACCCCACCCTCCGCCCGGGCGGTCGAGGCGGGGCGCTCAGCCGCTCGCTGGAGGCGATGCGCGCCTACTACCGGGAACAGGCCGCGGTCTGGGAGCGGCAGGCGCTCATCCGGGCCCGGCCGGTGGCCGGGGAGCCCGAGCTGGGTGCGGCGTTCCTGGAGGCGGTCGCCCCCGTCGTCTACCCCGAGCACCTACCGCCCGCCACCATCGAGGAGGTCCGCCGGACCAAGGTGCGCCTGGAGGAGTACGTCCGGGCCCGGGGCCGCGAGGGCTCGGAGGTCAAGCGGGGCCGGGGCGGCATCCGGGACGTGGAGTTCGCCGTCCAGCTCCTGCAGATCGTCCACGGGCGCCGCGACGAGCGCCTGCGCGAGCCGAACACCCTCCGGGCCCTCGGCGCCCTCGCCGAGTACGGCTACGTGGCCGAGGACGACGCTGCGGCGCTCGCGGACGCCTACCGGTTCCTGCGGACCCTGGAGCACCGGCTGCAGATGGTCCGCGACCTGCGCGCCCACGAGCTCCCGGAGGATCGCACGTCGCGGAACCGGATCGCGCGCTCGATGGGCCTCGCCGATGCCGACGCCCTGGCCGCCGAGCACGAGCGGGTGACCCGCATCGTCCGCGGCCTGCACGAGCGCCTCTTCTACCGTCCGCTCCTCGAGGCCTTCGCCGGGCCGACGCCGCCCCGTCCGGGGGTGGACCGGGCGGCCACCGTCGAGCTGCTCGAAGGGCTCGGCTTCGCCGACCCGGAGGGCTCCTACGAGATCCTGCGGCAGCTCGTCGACCCCGCTTCGCGCCTCGGCGCCGTGCTCGCGCACCTGTTCCCGGTGATGGCGCCGGCGCTCGCCCTCGGGGCGCAGCCGGACGCCGCGCTGGTGCGGCTGGAGCGGGTGGCCTCGGCCGCCCTCAGCGAGCCCCGCGTGGCCGAGGCCCTCGCGCGGGACCCGTCGGTCGCCAGGCGCCTCGCCCACCTCGTGGAGGCCTCGTCCTTCGCCACCGACCTCCTGGTGGCCAGGCCGGCGCGCATCCTCGCGCTCGCCGGGGAGGGCCCCGAGCCGGACCTGCGGGGGCGCCTGGTGGCGGTGCTCGCCCGCATGGCCGCCCGCGAGCTCCCGCCGCGGGAGGCGGGCCTCGCGCTCACCCGGGTGGCCGACGCGGTGGTGGCCGAGGCCGTCGAGGCCGCCGCGCCCGGCCTCCCGTTCGCGGCGATCGGCCTCGGGAAGCTCGGGGCCGAGGAGCTGAACGTCGCCTCCGACCTCGACCTCGTCTTCGTCTACGAGGGCGAGGGCCCGGAGGACCTCCGCCTCGCGAGCGAGGCGGCCGAACGCGTGCTCGCCGGCATCCGGGAGGCCGGGTGGGAGCCCGACGCCGACCTGCGGCCGGAGGGGCGGAGCGGCCCCCTCGCCCGCTCCCTGGCCGCCTACCTCGAGTACTGGGGGCGGTACGCGGCGACCTGGGAGTTCCAGGCGCTGCTCCGCGCCCGGTTCGTGGCCGGCGACGAGGCCCTCGGCCGACGCTTCGTGTCCCTGGCCCGCGACGTCGCCTACCCCGAGCACCTGCCGCGGGAGCGGGCCCTGGAGATCGTCCGGATGCGCGAGCGGATCGAGCGGGAGCGCGTGCGCCCGCCGGAGGCCGCCGTCTTCCACTTCAAGCTCGGCCACGGTTCCCTCGCCGACGTGCAGTTCGCGGTGGAGCTCTCGCTGCTCCGGCACGGCGGTGCGCACCCCGAGGTGCGCACGCATCGGACCCTGGAGGCGATCGAGGCCCTGGCGGCGACGGGCCTGATGGAGGAGCCGGTGGCCCACGCCCTCGGCGAGGCCTTCGTGCTCTGCTCGGACGTGAAGAACGCGCTCGAGATGGACCGGCGCGTCCGCGCCGAGGCCCTCCCGCCCTCGCCGGATGAGCAGGTGGCCCTGGCTCGCCGGCTCGGGTACGAGGAGTACCCGCGCCGCGCCTTCCTGGAGGACTACCTGCGCATCACGCGACGGGCGCGCCGCGCGATGCTGCGGGTCTTCCGGGAGGTGGACTGAGCCTCACCGGCCGAACCAGCGCTCGCGCTGGGGGAACAGGTGCCGCTCGGTGAGGGCGAACAGGAGGCGCCGGGCGTCCGCGAAGCGCTCGGGCATCTCGAGCAGGACCGCCGCGAGCCCCGTCGGGGACGGCGCAGCAGGTCCGCGGGGGGCGAGGCCGACGGCCTCGGCCGCCCTGCCGTAGGCGTGGCGCCCGAGCCGCTCGAGCAGGCCGAGGGCGCCGTCGGGCTCCGGCAGCTCCAGGCCGAGGAGGTGCGTGAGGCGCTCCACCTGGACCGGGCGGAACAGCCGCGCGTCGACGTGGTCGGGGAAGACCCCGGTGAGGAACAGCGCGAGGTCGCCGAGCCGTCGGTAGACGATCGGGCGCTCGGCCGGGGGCACGACCTCCACGAGCTCGGCGAGGCGCAGCGGGTCGAGCTCGCTGAACCGGCGCCGCGCCCAGCCTCGCCGCGTCCGTACGAGCAGGCTGCCGCTCGCGACGTGCGTGTACGAGGCGAGGACCTCGGCGAGGAACAGCCGGCGGAGGGGATCCTCGGCGAACGCGCGGGGTCCCTCCACGTCGAAGACCGGCACGCGGCGGCCGGGTCCGATCCACTCGCGGATGTGGCCGCGCTCCGCGAGCTCGCGGGCGCTCTGCGCGAGGAGCACAGCGAACACGAGCAGGGGGCTCGCGAGCACGAAGGGCTCCTCCACCCATGGCGCGAAGAGGGCGTCGTAGACCTCGGGGGAGCCGATCCGCTCCAGGATCCGTTCGGGCGCCGCGCGCAAGCGCGCGGCGCCCTCCCCGTCCTCTCCGAGGAGCCGCAGGTCGCGCTCGCTCAGGCGCTCGAGGTAGAGCGCCCCGACGCTCGTCGCCTCAGGCACGCTCCGTCCTCACCACCCCGTCGTGGAGCCGGAACGTGAGGCGGACGACCTCGCCGTGCTCGCCGGTGGGCACCCGCTGCCCGTTCACGCGCAGCGCCACGCCGCCGCCGTTGCCGAGGACGAGCTGCACCTCGCGCTCGCCCCGCAGGACGATCCGCTCGCCCGGGGCGGCGGTCCGGCTCACGGTGCGCTCGCCATCCACGGTCGCGCCGATCCAGCACGGCTCGCGCAGCTCGAGCACGATCCGCAGGTGATCCACGCGCGGCGGCATGCGGCGCGGCTCCCGCACGACCGGCGCTCCGAGCTCGGCAGCGCTCGCGGTGTCAGCGTGGGGCGCCCGCGAGGGCGCTGCGGCCGTGTCTCGGCCCCCGAGCCGGATCTGCGGCGCCAGGAGGAGGACGAGGAGGACGGTCGCCGAGACGGTCGCGAGGGCGCGCCACGTCGCGCGGATGCGCGCCCGGGGGTCGGGAACCGGCTCGAGCACGGGCGCCTCGTCCCCGTCGCCGTGGAGCGCGCGGTGCTCGGCGAGGAGCGGCTCGGGGTCGAGCCCGAGGAAGCCCGCGTAGTCCCGCAGGTACAGGCGGGCGTACGCGATCCCCGGGAAGGCCTCGGCCGCGGCGTCTTCCTCGAGAGCCCGAAGGTCCCGCGGCCAGATGCCGGTGGCCTCCGAGACGTCCTCGATGGACAGGCCGCGTTGCTCTCGGGCCCGGCGCAGGACGCCACCGATGCTCGTCGGCGGCCCGTCGTCGATGGCGGCGTCGATGGACGGCTCCGGGTCGGGCTCGGTCTCGACCTCGGTCCCGGGGAACGGGATCAGCGTGGCCTCGGGGGTCCGGAGCCGATCCGGCTCGAAGCGTCGGCCGCAATCGCCGCAGACCCACTCGTCGATGGCGGTCCCCGCGAGCGCGAGGCTCCCATCCGTGGGAGGCCCGCCGTGGTGCACGGGGACGAGCTGGGACGAACCGCAGATCGGGCACTCCTGCATACGCCCCTCCCACGCATGCGTCCGGCGGCCGCCGGCGGCTGGGGGAAGGGCCGCACGAGACCCGGATCCCCGCCGCCGCGACGGCCGGAAGATCGGGTATCGGGTTCAGGATAGCCGGGTTGCGCGGAACGGTCCATGGCCTCAGGATGCCTGCAACGCAAGGGAGATGAGATGGAAC
>SIRV01000122.1 GCA_004366195.1 Actinomycetota bacterium | reverse complement strand
GCCATCGACCCCGAACCCCTCGTCGTGTTCACCGCGGCGCTCGGCGACCTCGACCCCAGGCTCCGGGACGAGGCGACGGACTGGTGCATCGCGAACGGGCGGTGGATGTCGGCGGCCAGGCTCCGCAACCTCCTGCGCGACGAGTCCGGCCCGGTCCGGGAGGCCTACGGGGAGCTCGCCGCCACCGTCGCCCTCCACGGCAAGCTGCGCTGGCCGGGCACGACGAGGCCTCGACCCTACCGACCCACGGGACGGTCCGAGGCCCCCGACTTCGGGAGGCCCGCCCTCATCTCGCTCAGGCTGCGGGCCCTGTTCGGCGTGGGCGCTCGCGCGGAGGTCCTCCGGTTGTTCCTACGGGATCCGCAGGCGGCTCTCCCCGCGGCCGAGCTCGCGCCCGAGGCCGGCTTCACGAAGCGGAACGTGGCCGAGGCGCTGGATGCGCTCCGGCTGGCCGGGGTGCTCGAGGCCATGCCCGTGCGGAACCAGCTCCGCTATCGCCTGGCCCGCCCCCGTGAGCTTCGGGCCCTGCTCGACCCGCTCCCTCGGGTGTTCCCGCGGTGGCAGCCGCGGTTCCGCATCCTCCTGCGCGTGCTCGACGCGGTGCGCGAGGTCGAGGACGCCCCACCACTGGTCGCCGCCGTGGAGGCCGCTCGCGCCCTCGAGGAGCTGGCTCCCCATCTCCGGGCGGCCGACGCGAAGCCCGCCCCCAGGGAGGTGACCGGAGAGGAGCTGTGGGACTCGTTCCGGACGTGGGCGGTCGACGTGGCCCGAGCCTGGGCGGCCCCGGTCAACGGCCGCGGGTAGCGCCCTCGACGAGGCCGACCCAGCCCGGGGGATCCACCCGTTCTTCGAGACTCCCTCACGCTTGCCGCAGGTGGAAAACATATTGCCAAGTTGCCCAACGCAGGCAAGTGGCTCATCAGGGAAGGACCTGCCCAAATGTGACAAGTATCTTGCCTGAAATGCTACTCTTGCCGATGATGGGCAAGGAGGCAAGATGGCGCGTCGGACACCGGGGTTCGAGGACGAGAACCTGTTGGACGCAGCTCTCGCCATCCTCTCGTCGCGGCTCCCGGCTGACTGGTCGGTCGAGAAGACCCGGTTGGGGGGCGCCGACGAGGACCGTGACCTGCTGATCAAGGCGCCGTCCGGGACCCCGCAGGCCGCCATCCTGGTAGAGACCCGGCGCGACTTCACCCCTCGGGACGCCGAGACCTTCAGCGACGACTTCACACGCAGGCTTCGACGGCAAGCGGGCGAGCTGCCCGTCCTGCTCATCGCCCCCTACCTCAGCCCTCGTACCCGGGAGCTGCTCGCCAGGGAGCAGATCAGCTACGTCGACCTCACCGGCAACATCAGGATCGCGCTCCGGAACCCGCCGATGTTCATCGAGACGCAGGGGGCACTGCGCAACCCGGCGGCGCCCGCGAGAGCGCGTGGCATCCGCGGCGCGAAGGCAGGAGCGGTGGTGCGCGTGCTCATCGACGTGCGGCCACCGTACTCGGGTGCCGAGATCGCCCGGGTTGCGAAGGTGAACGAGGGGTACGCCTCGCGGATCCTGGACTCCCTCGAAGACGAGGGGCTGATCGAGCGGCCCGGGCGTGGACCGATCGTGGATGTGGACTGGGAGTCATTGATCCGTCGGCGCGCCGAGGTGGTCGACCTCCTGAAGCCCACCGGCACGTATCGGTTCGTGGCCCGGAACGGTCCGGCAAGTGTCCTCGATCAGCTCAGGGAGATGCCCGACGAGCGGTCTTTCGTGGTCACCGGCTCCTTCGCGGCCGCGCGCCTGGCACCGGTGGCCGCGCCCGCGATGCTGGTCCTCTACGCGATGGAGCCGAGGCGCCTCGCGGACCGGCTGGGGCTGATGCCGGTGGAGTTCGGCGCCGACGTGATCCTGGTCCGCCCCGACAACGAGGTCGTGTTCCAGCGTGCCGAGCCGGACGGCAACCTGCTGTGGGCCGCCCCGAGCCAGGTAGCCATCGACTGCCTCGCCGGCGGAGGTCGGATGCCTGCCGAAGGTGAGGCGGTCATCGGCTGGATGGGCGCGAACGAGGAAGCTTGGCGCCTCCCGTCGATCCGGTCCCTGCTGGAGCCGCTCGGTGGCTGATCGCCGGCCGGCCCCGATCTACGTCGCGGCCCGGCGAGTGCTGCTCGATGCGCTCGAAGCGCTCGAGCCGCAGATCGAGGCGGTCATCGTCGTCGGGGCGCAGGCCGTCTACCTCCGGACGGGTGAGACCGAGATGGCGATCGCGCCCTACACGACTGACGGCGACCTCGCGCTGGACCCGGCGCTGGTGGGAGAGGAACCGCGGCTGGAGGGGTTGATGCGCGGCGCCGGGTTCGCGCTCTCGGGCGGCCAGCCGGGGGCCTGGGCGAAGGGCGTCGAGGTCGAGGGCAGGCTCGTCGACATCCCGGTCGACCTCATGGTGCCCGAGGCGCTTGCGCCGGAGGGTGGACGTCGCTCGGCGCGGATCCCTCCCCACGACAGGATGGCGACCCGGCGAGCGGTCGGCCTCGAGGCGGCCGTGGTCGACAACGACGTCATGTCCGTCACGGCGCTCGATGGCTCGGATCCGCGGGCGTTCGACGTTCGGGTCGCGGGGAGCACGGCCCTGCTCGTCGCCAAGTTGCACAAGCTCGCCGAACGGGTCGAGGGAGGACGGGCGGACCGGATGGCCGACAAGGACGCCGCCGACGTCTATCGGCTGATGCTGGCCACGCCGACCGAACTCGTCGTCGGGCGTCTCCGAGGTCTCCTGGTCCACCCGAACGCGGGGCCCGTGACAGCCCAGGCGGTAGGGCTGCTCGGAGGTCTCTTCGGGGCCCGTGGCCGACCCGGCGTACGCATGGCCGTGCGCGCGCTTGGAGGCGCGGTCCCCGCCGAACGGGTGGAGGGCGTGTGCGACGCGTTCGTGGGGGCGGTGATGGAGGGTGTCGGAGATGCGTGAGAGTCCCGCATGGATGGCCTCACGCGTTCTCGGCCAAGCTGCGGCGGGAGGGCACGGTCGCCGGGCCGAGGTCCGCGTGAGCGTCCGGAGGGGAACGGGTGATCCCGGATCTCACGTTCGCAGAACACCGATCCCTTCGTCTTCGGGGATCGCCGCTCTCCACGGGATGTCTCCAGCACGCCGGAAGGGTCCAACCCAGCTCCGGTACCGCGCGCTGGGTCGGATCCCCCCGCACAGGGTGAACCCGTGCCCGGGAGGTGACCGCCGATGACCTGCTGGGAAGACAAGACGCCGTCGCCCACGTGCCGGATCTGCGATGCCCCCGCGGTTCCCGGCTCGTACCTCTGCGACCGCTGTCGGCGGTTGCGGGACCGGGTGGACACCCGCCCCGGCGCCAGGGTGGACGTCGAGGCGCGCCTGCGCGCGATGCACACGCAGTGGTCGGCCGAGGAAGGGGCCTTCCGCTGCTACTACACGGGGCTCGCGCTCACGGAG
>SIRV01000121.1 GCA_004366195.1 Actinomycetota bacterium | reverse complement strand
CCGCTCAAACGTGGTGAACCGCCTCTCACACCGGGGGCACTCGCGCCGGCGCCGGATAGCCGCGCCGTCCTCCGCGGGCCGGGAGTCCAGTACACGCAGGTGGTAGGGCCCGCAGCGCGGCGAGCGTGACCCCGCGGCGGCGCCCCTCTCGACCCCCCGTTGCGGTGGACGGCCGGATGACCGCGGCCCCGCGGTCCGCACCCGCCGCGACAGCCGCTACACTCGCGCCGTGCTCCGGCTCGTGATCCCCAAGGGCTCGCTGGAGGCCCAGACCCTCCGCCTCTTCGAGGAGGCCGACCTGCGCGTGCGCCGTGGCTCCGACCGCGACTACCACGGCACGATCGACGACGAGCGGATCGAGCGGGTCTCGCTCCTCCGCCCCCAGGAGATCCCCGTCTACGTGCAGGACGGCCTCTTCGACCTGGGGATCACCGGCCAGGACTGGGTGGCCGAGACCGGCGCCGACGTGGAGGTGCTCTGCAGCCTCTCGTACGCGAAGAGCGGCACCGGGCACGGGACGCGCGTCGTGCTGGCCGTACCCGCCGACCACCCGGCGAACAGCGCCAAGGAGCTCCCGCCCGGCACCCGGATCTCGACCGAGTTCGAGAACCTCACCAAGCGCTACTTCGCCGACCTCGGCATCGACGTGAAGGTGTTCTGGTCCTTCGGGGCCACCGAGGCAAAGGTGCCCGTGATCGTGGACGCGATCGTCGACATCACGGAGACGGGGAGCACCCTCCGGGCCCACGGCATGAAGATCATCGAGACCCTCATGACCTCGGAGCCCGTCCTCATCGCGAACCGCACCTCCGCCGCCGACCCCGACAAGCGTCGCGCGATGGAGGACGTCATGACCCTCCTCCTCGGCGCGCTCAGAGCCGAGGGGCGGGTGCTCATCAAGCTGAACGTCTCCGAGGAGGACCTCGCCGCCGTGCTCGAGGCCCTCCCGGCGATGAAGTCGCCCACGGTCTCGCGCCTCCAGGAGGGCGGCTACGCGGTGGAGACCGTGGCCGAGAAGCGCCAGGTGAACACCCTGATCCCGCTCCTCAAGGCACGCGGCGCGACCGACATCCTGGAGCTTCCGATCTCCAAGATCGTCCCGTAGCGCCCTGACCACGGGTCGCGAGACCGGCGTTGACAGGAGCCGGGTGCCTCCCGCTATAGTCGGCCCATGTTTGACCGGGCCGTTCAACCCGACGGACGTAGCCGGAGCCGTGGCGCGCCGGGCCCGCTGACCGGGCCCGAGCGCGCCTCTCAACGACCCCCACCTCGGGGGTCGTTCCATCTCCCCCACCGACCACGGAGGACCGTCCCATGAGCGCATCCCGCACCGACCGTGAGGCCGCCGAGCTCGAGGAGCGCTGGCGCACCGACCCCCGCTGGCGCGGCATCGAGCGCCCGTACACGCCCGATGACGTGGTTCGCCTGCGCGGCTCGATCCGGATCGAGCACACCCTGGCCCGCCGCGGCGCCGAGCGCCTCCACCGCCTGCTCACCCGAGACGGCTACGTCCGGGCCCTCGGGGCTGTGACCGGGGGGCAGGCCGTCCAGATGGTCCGCGCCGGCCTGGAGGCGATCTACGTCTCGGGCTGGCAGGTGGCCGCCGACGCGAACCTCGCCGGCCAGACCTACCCCGACCAGTCCCTGTACCCGGCGAACAGCGCGCCGGCGCTCGTTCGCCGGATCAACCAGGCGCTCCTCCGCGCCGACCAGATCGCCTGGTCGGAGGGGGACACGACCACCGACTGGCTCGTTCCCATCGTCGCCGACGCCGAGGCCGGGTTCGGCGGCCCGCTCAACGCCTTCGAGCTCATGAAGGCGATGATCGAGGCCGGGGCCGCCGGGGTGCACTTCGAGGACCAGCTCGCGAGCGAGAAGAAGTGCGGGCACCTGGGCGGCAAGGTCCTCGTGCCGACCGGGCAGTTCATCCGGACCCTGGTCGCCGCGCGCCTCGCGGCCGATGTGCTCGACGTGCCGACCGTCCTCATCGCTCGGACCGACGCCGACGCGGCGACCCTCCTCACCTCCGACGTCGACCCCCGGGACCGGCCGTTCATCACCGACGAGCGGACCGCCGTCGCCCGCGCCCGCGCCTACGCCCCCTACGCCGACGTGCTGTGGTGCGAGACCTCCCGTCCCGACCTCGAGGAGGCGCGGGCCTTCGCCGAGGGCGTCCACGAGGCCTTCCCCGGCAAGCTCCTCGCCTACAACTGCTCGCCCTCGTTCAACTGGCGGCGTCACCTCTCCCCCGAGGAGATCGCCCGCTTCCAGGACGAGCTCGGCCGCATGGGCTGCCGGCGCCAGCGCGTGACCCTCGCCGGGTTCCACGCGCTGAACGCTGGGATGTTCGAGCTCGCCCGGGGCTACGCGGCCGAGGGCATGACCGCGTACGTCCGCCTGCAGGAGCGCGAGTTCGCGCTCGAGGCCGAGGGCTACACCGCCACGCGCCACCAGCGCGAGGTCGGCACCGGCTACTTCGACCTCGTCGCCCAGACCGTGAGCGGCGGCGAGGCCTCGACCTTGGCCCTGGAGGGCTCCACCGAGGCCGAGCAGTTCGCCGAGGAACCCGAGCTCCTGGACGAGCTCGCCGGGTGAGCTTCAGGGCCCACCCGAACCGACTACGGCCAGGTCCACGTGAGGTCGGAGCAGTCGGGGCTGGTCGTCGGCGGCTCCAGGTGCGAGGGCGGCTGCACGAAGGTCCACCACCCGCGGAGCTTCCCGGGCGGGCTCCAGCGGGCGTCGGTGCGCGTGAACTCCCCCGTGGACACGTCCACCGCGTACCAGGGCGCGGTCCGGGCTCGTCCCGAGGTCACCCGCCGGACGTCGTCCGCGAGGAGCACGAGGACCCGGTCGGGGCCGCCCGGCAGGAGCGGCCAGGGCGCCTCGGCGTACCCCCAGTCGATGTCGGTCCCCCGGTACACCACGTGGGAGCCGAAGGGCTCGCAGTTGAACCGGAACAGGCGCAGGGAGTACTTGCGCGGGTAGAAGTCCTGCGCCACCGGGATCACGTACTCGAGCGGGGTGATCCAGGCCACGCCGGTGAAGATGTCGGTGTTGACGGACTTCTCTAGGTCGCCCCACCATGTCAGCCCAGCCTCGTACTCGGGGCCGTGTGCCCAGTCGATGACCAGCAGGTGCTCCAAGCGCGTGGGCACGTTGTTCGTCCGGAACAGGGTGAGCTGGAACAGCCACGAGCCGGGGTAGCCGTGGATCGCCCACGGCGCCTCCTCGTGCCGCAGCGTCACCTCGACCGGGAGCGGACCCTCGTCGCCGAGCACCATCACCTGGGAGCCCAGGCGCCCGGTCTGGAGCGACACGTCCTGGCTCATCCGGATCCAGTACAGGCGCACCGGCCCCTCGAGGTCGGTGGGGGGCTGCAGGAAGATCGGGGACTCGATGCTCCGCCAGCGATCCACCACGTCCACGGTCTGGATCGTCCCGTCCCGGCGGAGCAGGTAGAGCACGTAGGAAGGGTCCTCCGCGCGCCGCGCCGGCAGCTCCACCGAGTAGGCGAGCTCCCGGCCCCCGGGGGCCGCCGCGATCTCGTACACGCGGGCCGGGGGGTGCTCCCAGAGCAGCTCCCGCTCACCCTCCAGGGGCACGGCCCACAGGCGCCGCCCGTCGTCGTCCAGGAGCACGTTCTGCGGCACGGAGCCCGCGGGCCAGGTGAGATCGGCCAGGGGCCCGAGGGGCTCCGGCATCCCCTCGGAGATCGGGGTCGCCGGCGGCGAGGTCGCGGTGCCGGGCGCTGTCGGGGTGGGGCCGGGTGTCCGCCCCTCGTTCCCAGCCCCGGGCGTGCAGGACGCCGTGAGCGCGAGGAGCGCCGCGGTGAGCACCAGGTACCGTCGTCCCGTCGGCTGGATCCTCCTCGCGCTCACGGCATGCCTCCCGGTATCAGTAGTAGTAGTCGGTCAGCTCGGCGTACGGGTCGCGCTTGTTGTCGGTGTAGTTGTTCCACTTCCCCTTCAGGCCGGTAATCGAGTCGCTCGGCAGCCGGATGCACCCGT
>SIRV01000120.1 GCA_004366195.1 Actinomycetota bacterium | reverse complement strand
CTCGGGGTAGCCGAGCCCCTCCATCACGCGGTCGGCGGCCGTGATGAACGAGGAGAGCTCGGGGTCGGCCTGGATGTCCTCGAAGGAGAGGCCGCTCACCTCGGGCACCGGGGCGGCCGGGCGGTCCTCCCGCGCGCGCTCAGCGGCCTCGTTCACCGCCGTTCGTCGGCCCCCTCCTCATCCGACCCGTCGCCGGACAGGCGCTGGATCACGCCCTGGCGGAGGAGCCGGACCGTCGTCCCCGGGGCGATCTCGACCCGGACGGTGCCGCCGTCCTCGTCGATCTCGGTGAGCGTCCCGAAGATGCCGCCGCTGATCATGACCTCGTCCCCCTCCCGGAGGGAGGCCAGCATCGCCTGCTGCTGGCGCTGCCGGTTCCGCTGGGGTCGGATCATGAGGAAGTAGAGCCCGACGATCATGACGATCGGCAAGAGCAGGCCGATGGCGGACCCGCCGGGCTGCTGGGTCGAACCCTGGGCAAGGATGTGGAGCACGTTCGCCTCCTCGGTGTTCGGCGAGGCAGCATACAGGCTACCGCCGCCTCGGCTCCCCGCGGAGCGCTCGGCTCAGGCGAGCGGCAGGGCCCCGTCGGGCGTCACGCCGAGGTGGCGCAGGGCCCGGTCGGTCGCCACCCGTCCCCGGGGGGTCCGGGCCAGGAACCCGAGCTGCATCAGGTACGGCTCGACGACGTCCTCGACGGTGTCGGTCTCCTCGCCGACCGCGGCGGCGAGCGTCGAGAGGCCCACCGGCCCGCCGCCGAACTTGTGGACGACGGCCTCGAGCACCGCGAGGTCGAGCCGGTCCAGGCCCCGGTCGTCCACGTCGAAGAGCTCCAGCCCGGCCCGGGCCACCTCCGCCGTGATGCGGCCGTCGTGCCGGACCTCCGCCACGTCCCGCACCCGCCGGAGCAGGCGGTTCGCCACCCGCGGCGTGCCCCGCGAGCGGCGCGCGATCTCCAGGGCCCCCTCCTCGTCGATCTCGACCTCCAGGATCCCGGCGGACCGCCGCACGATCCGCGCCAGGTCCTCGACCCCGTAGTACTCGAGGCGCGGCGAGAAGCCGAAGCGCTCTCGGAGCGGCAGCGTGATGCGGCCGGGCCGGGTCGTCGCCCCGACGAGCGTGAACCGCGGCAGGTCGAGCCGGATCGAGCGGGCGCTCGGGCCCTTGCCGAGCATCACGTCGAGCTTGAAGTCCTCGAGCGCCGGGTACAGGACCTCCTCCACCGCTCGAGGCATGCGGTGGATCTCGTCCACGAACAGGACGTCGCCCTCCTCGAGGTTCGTGAGGATGGCCGCGAGGTCTCCCGGGCGGTCGAGCGCCGGGCCCGAGGTCGGCTGGAACCCCACGCCGAGCTCGTTCGCCACGATGCCCGCCAGGGTGGTCTTGCCGAGGCCCGGTGGGCCCGAGAACAGGACGTGGTCGAGGGGCTCGCCGCGAGCGCGCGCTCCCTCGATCAGCAGCGCGAGCTGCTCCTTGATCCGGTCCTGCCCCACGAACTCCTCGAGGCGCTTCGGGCGCAGCGCGGCGTCGAACGCCCGCTCCTCCTCCGGGAGCTCGGGCCCCACGATCCGCTCGACGTCCACCGTCCTACCCTACCCCCGTCCGACGCGGCGGAGCGCCTCCCGCAGGAGCTCCTCCACCGGTCGGTCCCCGTCCAGCCCCGCCAGCGCCTCCGAGGCCTCCTGCGCGCTGAGACCGAGCGAAAGGAGGGCCTCCCGCACGTCCGCGAGGGGTCCGGCCAGGGGTACCGCCTCGCCGCCGAGTTTGTCCCGGAGCTCCACGAGGACCCGCTCCGCGAGCTTCTTCCCCACCCCGGGGACGACCGTGAGCGCGGCCACGTCCCCGCCGGCCACGGCGCGCCGGATCGCCTCCGGCGCGAGCACCGAGAGGAACGAGAGCGCCACCTTGGGCCCGACCCCGTTCACCTGGACCAGGAGGTCGAACAGGGTCCGCTCCTCCGCGGTGGCGAACCCGTAGAGGGTCATCTGATCCTCGCGCACGTGGAGGCGGGTGAGCAGGCGCGCGCTCCGGCCGATCGCCGGGAGTTTGGCCACGGTCGAGGCCGGCGCGAGCACCTCGTAGCCGACCCCGCCGACGTCGAGCACGGCCCGCCCCGCGCCCTTCTCGGCGACCCGGCCCTCGAGGAACGCGATCACCGCAGCTGGGCCACGGCCCTGGCCGCGCGCCGGATCCGGGCCTGCGTGAGGTGGCACAGGGCGACCGCGACGGCGTCGGCGGCGTCCGGCTGCCGCGGAACCGCCTCGAGCCCGTGGAGGCGCGCCAGGGCCTCGCGGACCTGCGCCTTGTCCGCCGTGCCCGAGCCCGCGACGGCCATCTTCACCTCGAGCGGCCCGTACTCCTCCACCGCCAGTCCGGCCTCCGCGGCGGCGAGCATGATCACGCCCGTCGCTCGGGCGACCCGCAGCGCGCTCACCTGGTTCCGGTTCCAGGCCACCCGCTCGATGGCGACCGACCCGGGCCGGTGAACGGCGATCGCCCGACGGACGTGATGGTGGACGAACAGGAGTCGCTGGGCCTCAGCCAGGTCCGAGGGGGTCCGGATCACATCGGCCCACCGGATCTCGGCGCCCCGATCCTTCCGCGCGACGACGGCGAGGCCGGTGGCGGCCACGCCGGGATCGACCCCGAGCACGCAGGGCTCGAACACGTGTTCAGTCTAGGGTCGCGACCCGGGCGGGGCAAGCATCCCCGCATCGTCGGTGCCGCCTGCGACCCGGCTCCGACGCCGGGCTCCAGCCTCCCGCGCACCCTACCCGCCGGGTTCAACGCGACGGATGGACGCCACGGCCCACGCCGTACGTCCGACCCGGCACGGCCCCAGGGTGTTAGCGACGAGGACCTGCGGCACGCGCTCGCGGGGGACGTGCCCTCCTCCGAGCACCACCCGGTCACCCACCGTCGCTACGACCACCCCACCTTCCCCTACGATCGAGACCGCGCCGTCCACCTGGGGTTCGTAGGACGCGGGCCACAGCAGGAGCTCCTCGGTGGGCCCGGTCGTCCCCGCCGAGCGGAGGTAGAGGCATCCATCATCCCCGAGGGACAACGTTCCCACCGTCCGCGCGTCGTACCTCACCCGCAGCGCCCCCGAGATCCGCGGGAACGGGATGCTCGTTCGTTCCGCCACGCATGACCCCAGGAACGCGATCATCGCGACCATCGCGGTCGCCCTCCGAGCCGCACCGACACACCGTTCCCCGAGCATGGCCTCAGGCGACCTTCACCCGGATCCCGAAGTAGCCGAGGTAGTTCTGCGCCATGTAGACAGCATCGTTCGGATCGTCGGTAGGTGCACCGACATGCGTCCCGTACGCGGAGTTGCCACTGAACCACGGGCACCCGCTGTCCCCGGGGCCGGACAGATCCCCCGAGTCTCCGTTGTCCACCCTGATGAAGGTAGCCTCGAAGCCCTCGCCCGGGTCGAAGGACTTCGACTCGATGATCCCGCAGGGGTATCCGGTCGTTAGACC
>ML214182.1:1376-5377 GCA_004366195.1 Actinomycetota bacterium | reverse complement strand
CGAGCGCCCCGGCCACCGCCCCCGCGGCCAGGGCGCGGAGCCGGAACACCTCCCCGAGCTCCACGTCGTGCTGCATCACCGCTTCGGCGGTGAGATAGGTCGCCGCCAGGTACGCGCAGATCGCCAGCGCGAACGCCCCGGCGAAGACCGAGAGCGGGGCGGTCCACGCTGAGAC
This sequence comes from Actinomycetota bacterium, assembly GCA_004366195.1. Lineage (GTDB taxonomy): Bacteria > Actinomycetota > UBA4738 > UBA4738 > HRBIN12 > HRBIN12. Next base: position 5,202 of record ML214182.1, on the reverse strand, counting down.
GAGCCCCGCCTCCACCGCCCCGCCCCGGACCCGGATCCGCCCGCTCGCGATGGAGGCCGCCGCGGCCCCCAGGACCACCGGCGAGATCAGCGAGGCGATGCCGAACACCCGGGTCCACGTCCCCTGCCAGGCCGATCCCGGCTCCCCGTGGGCCCGGAAGGCGAAGGCCGCGCCCCGGAACACGATGCCCAGGAGGGCCAGGGAGAACGGGAGGTACAGCGCCACCGACAGATCGGCGAACACGCCGGGGAACGCCGCGAGGAGCCCGGTGAGGACGAAGATCAGCCAGACGTGATTGGCCTCCCACACGGGCCCGATGGCTTCCGAGATCAGGTGGCGCTGGCGCTCCCTCGTCGGCCCGGAGGCGAGCAGGTCCCACACCCCGCCCCCGAAGTCCGCACCGCCCAGCAGCACGTACAGGGTGAGCCCCGCCCACAGGATCGCCAGGATCAGGACCTCGTAGCTCATGTCGGCGCGGAGACCGGCAGCGGCGCCGGCTCAGGTTCGGACGGCCCCGGGGGTCGCCGGGCCAGCCGGAGCAGCAGCCAGGCACAGGCCGCACCGAGCAGCAGGTACACGGCGATCGTGGCGGCGAGGTTCCACTGGACCCCGGGGCGGGTGGTCACGCCCTCCGCTGTCCGCATCAGGCCCTGCACGATCCAGGGCTGCCGGCCCACCTCCGTGACGATCCAGCCGGCCTCGATGGCCAGGAACGCGGCCGGGCCGGCTGCGGCCACCGCACGGAGGAACCAGCGGCCCTCGGGCAGCCGCTTCCGCCGCCACCGCGAGATGCCGGCCCAGAGCCCAAGTGCCAGGAGCCCGAAGCCCACGGCGACCATGGCCTGGAACGCGAGGTGGACGAGGAGGACGTTCGGCCGGTCGCCGGGCGGCACCTCCTCGAGCCCCTTCACCACGGCGTTCGGATCGCCGTACGCGAGCCAGGAGAGCCCGCCGGGGATCTCGATGGCGAAGGCCGTGCGCTCCTGGCCCGGGAGGGGGATCCCGCCGATCCGGAGGGGGGCCCGGGCCTCCGTCTCCCACTGCCCCTCGAGCGCGGCGAGCTTCACGGGCTGACGCTCGGCCACGAACCGGGCCGCCCGGTCCCCCACCACGACCTGGGCCGGCGCGAGGGCCAGGCCCAGCGCGAGGCCCGCGGCAAGCCCCCGCCGGTGGTAGGCATCCCGCCTCCCCCGGCGCATCCCCACCGCGTACACGGAGGCCACGGCCAGGCCGGTGGCCATGTAGGCCGCGATCAGCATGTGCGTGGTCATCACCGGCGTGGCCGGGTTCAGCATGGCCCGGATGGGGTCGACGTCGACGACCGTCCCCCCTTCCAGGAACCCGGCCGGCGACTGCATCCACGCGTTCGCCGTCACCACGAACCACGCGCTCGCCGCCCCGGACAGGGCGATCGGGACGCCGGAGAGCCAGTGGGTCCACGGCGAGAGGCGGTCCCACCCGTAGAGGTAGATGCCGAGGAAGATGGCCTCCACGAAGAAGGCGAAGGCCTCCAGGGCGAAGGGCAGGCCGATGACCCCGCCCCACCTGCCCATGAACCGGGGCCAGAACAGCCCGAGGGCGAAGGACAGGACGGTTCCGGAGACGGCGCCGACGGCGAACAGGATGCCGAAGGCCTTCGCCCAGCGGCGGGCGAGCGCCATCCACACCGCGTCGCCGGTCCGGTTCGCCCTGTACTCGGCGTACAGCAGGAGGACGGGGAGCCCGATGCCGAGCGAGGCGAAGACGATGTGGAAGCCCAGCGACACGGCCATCTGGGCCCGGGCGGCCTCGAGGGACGTCAGGGCGAGGACGGGCATTTTTCCTAGTATCGCAAGGCGGGCCTGTTTCGGTTCCCATCCGTTCGGCGCGAGGGAGCTCCTGGACCACACGGTCTCTCGAGCCCGCACAGGCCCGGACCGCTCACGGACCGGCCTGCACCCTGGTGCTGCTCGCGGTCGTCTGCAGCGGGCTCGCGCTTGCCACCGCGGGCGTGCGGAGCTCCGCGACCGACCGGGACCGAGCGCCCAGCCGACCCCGCTCGCTCTGGCCGCAATCCAGCTGCGGGCGTTCGGGCTGATGGAGCTGGTCGAGCGGGGGTTCTCGTTCCCCTCGGCGTCCTCCGACTGGGGCCGTGATCCTGAGACTAATCCTGCAGGTCGTCCTCGCCATCGCCCTGTCGCGGCTCATCCGGGTCGTGGCGTGGGCCGTCCGGGCCCTCACGCGGGGGTGGTCGACGCGCCGCGGCGCCGGCGCCCGTCGGCCGTGGGCCCGTGGACCGCAAGAACGCGGAGCAGGTGAATCGATCTCGCCGCGGGCAGCTTGATCGCCAGCGAGTTGCTGCACGGAAGGCTCGTCCCGGCGCACTTCGACGAAGGCCCCGCCTACGGCTGGTTCTTCGTCCTCGTGGCCGTGCTCGCCGCGCTCGTGGCGGCCTTCACCCTCACCTGGCCGTCGCGGCCCGCGTATCTGATTGGTGCGACGCTCTCTCGTCTACGTGGCCTTCCGCCTCGTGCCCCCAACCCTGCGCGGACGCGCCCGAGGCCGTCGACCTCGTCGGCCTGCTGACGAAGGCCACGGGCGGTGGTGTGGGTGCGCGAAGCCCTAGTCGTCCTCACGGCCACGGGGCATTCCATCGCACCCGATGCAGCAGGGCCCCCGCGTGGCACGCCCGCTCGAGACCGTTCCGCCAGAGGGAATCGTCGTTCGCCCGGGCTGTTTGCCGCGGCCGGCAGATCTCCGCTACCCTGCTCGGCCGATGCGTGACGAGCGGTCGTACGGGGGGCGTTCGTGACCCGGCTCCGCGGGCGCAGCGCGCTCCGTCTGGTGGGTGCGGGACTCGCGCTTGGGCTCCTCGGAGGCGCGATGAACGGGGCCAGCGCCGACACGAAGTCCGAGCTGGAGGCCGCGGAGGATCGCCTGGCCCAAATCCAGAATCAAATCGACGCCCAGGAAGCGAAGCTGGATCGCCTGCAGGCAGCGTTGAACGACCTCGCGGCAAAGCTCGACGCTGCGCAGAACGAGTACGACGCAATCAGGCTGGAGGTCGTGCGGACCCGCCGCGGCATCGAGGAGGCCGAGCGAGAGCTCCGGGGCCTCCAAACGAGCCTGAACGAGCACGCGCGCCAGGCTTACATGGCCGGCCCGGCGGAGAGCCTGGAATTCCTTCTCGGGGCAGCCTCCTTGGCCGATCTCTCGGACCGGCTCGAGTTCCTAGAGGCAGAGGCCCAGCAGGACGCCGACCTCGCGACCGGTGTCGAGAACCAGCTCAACCTCCTGAATCGGCAGCGAGCCGACCTGGAGCGGATGCTGGCCCGGCAGGCCGAGCTCCTTCGGGATCTCCGGGCCCAGCGCCGGGACCTCGCGGCGCGGTTCGCGGAGCAGCAGCGCGCCTACGACCGCCTGGTGTGGCTGCGGAGCGAGGCCGCGTCGCTCGTCGAGAAGCTCGAGGGGCGGCTCGAGCGGGAGCAGCTCGCGCAGGCAGGTACGGTCATCGTCGACGGGCCAGGGCCGCTCTACGTGTGCCCGGTTGCCGGGCCGCGCGCCTACGCTTCCACGTTCGGGCAAATCCACAACCACCCCGGGTGGACCCACGCACACCAGGGCAACGACATCCTCTCGCCCTACGGAACCCCGATCGTGGCGCCGTTCGACGGGTACGCCGTCCAATCCACCGGCTCGACCAGCGGCCTCATGGTCACCGTGTCCGGCGCGCAGGGCTCGGCGGTCATGATGCACATGTCGAGGTTCGGCGCCGCGGGGTCGGTCCGAGCGGGCGACGTCATCGGGTACATCGGAACCTCGGGGAACGCGACGACGCCCCACACCC
>ML214182.1:0-1366 GCA_004366195.1 Actinomycetota bacterium | reverse complement strand
GGGGGAGGGGCAGCCGTCGATCCCTACCCGTACCTGAACGAGGTCTGCTGAGCCGACACATCGTCCGGGAGACCCGCGCGGACGGCGGAGCATCCTCCGCGTGCTCTTCGGTTAGGGGGAGGGCCACGCGGACGGATCGAACGTGAAGACGACGACCGTCCCCAGGAGGAAGAGCGCGAACCCCAGCGCGGAGAAGAACACGTTCAGCGCGAGGCGCACCCCCGGCGGCCGGACGTAGTCCATCACGACCACGCGGAGGCCGTTGATCCCGTGCACGAGCGCGAGCCAGAGCATCATCCAGTCCCACGTCCGCCAGAACATGCTCTGCCACCGGAGCTGCACGAAGGCGAAGTTCACCCGGTCGACCCCCTCGTCGACCACGTGCATGATTAGCACGTGACCGACCGCCAGGAACACGAGGAGCAGCCCCGAGATCCGCATGAACAGCCACGACCACAGCTCGAACCCGCCGACCGGCCGTTGCCGTCCATACGTCCGCATCACCGACATCGAGCCGATCCCGCCTGCGTCATCCGCCCTGCTGGACGAAATGGCCCTCCTCGGGGTCGGTCCCCTCGGGCCAGCCGGGGTAGTCGTCGCCCGGATACTCCCAGGGCGTCCCGTAGCACGATCCGTACTTCGGAAGCGGCCGCGCGTCCTTCCGCGGGTTGCGGTCGAAGTCGAAGACGTGCTCGAAGTTGTGGGTCCGCTCGATCCGCGTCGTGAGGTATGGAAGGCCCCAGTTGTCCTCGATGAACTTGAGTAGTGAGGAGAACTCGCCCCGCGCGTCGTCGACGTAGCCCCGCTTCGCGTACGGCGAGATTACCAGCATCGGCACCCGGAAGCCGAGCCCGATGTCGTCCACCTCCGGCGGGGGCACGTGGTCGTAGAAGCCGCCCCACTCGTCCCACGTCAGGAACAGCGCCGTGTGCTCCCACATCGAGCTCTTCATCAAGGCGTTGATGACGTCCGTCAGCCAGTCGTGGGCGAAGCAGGTGCTCTCCGGCGGGTGATCCGAGAGCTCGAACCGGGGGGTCACCCAGGTCACGGCCGGAATGCGCTCTGCCCGGATGTCCCGCACGAGATCGTCGACGGCGCGGATCGTGTCGCCCTCGCGCCACAGGTCGGTATGGAACACGTTCGCCATGGCGTTGAGCGCGTTCCAGAAGTAGCCGGCCTGTCCGGGGACCGCCGAGTAGTAGGCCCAGGAGATCCCCGCCTCCTCCAGCTGCTCGGGGACGGTCGGGAAGTCGAAGCATGTATCGTGCTTGGTGAGGTTGCCTCGATCGTCCTTGACGAAGACGTACACGTCCTCCCCCACCGCGTCGCACCCCCAGCTCTTGAACACCCTCCCGTCCTCCATCCG
>ML214181.1:2873-8382 GCA_004366195.1 Actinomycetota bacterium | reverse complement strand
CTCGGGCGGGGTCCAGATCGGCACCGGGCGGTACCCCGAGGGATGGCCGGAGGGCTTCCCCGTGCCCGAGGGCGCCGAGCCGGTGTACTCGGTGGGCAGCGAGGGCGGCGTGTCCGTCTGGTTCGCGGCCGACCAGACCACCGAGGAGCTCAAGGCCTTCTTCGCCGATGCGCTGCCCGCCGCCGGCTACACCATCGGGTCCACGACCGAGTTCAGCGACGCCGAGGGCTCCTACGCCGTCCTGGCCATCTCCGGCAACGGGATGAGCGGCGGGATCTACCTCGGGGGCTCCGGCTCCGGAGCGGCCCCGGGGTACGAGGGCGAGTTCGCGTTCTGGGTGACGCTCGCCCCCGAGGGGTAGTCCGTCTCAGATCACTCGCGCGAGGTCCCGCGGGGCCTGGTTGAGGCGCTCGACGCCGTCCTCGGTGACCGCCACGATGTCCTCGATCCGGACGCCGAACCGTCCCTCGAGGTAGATGCCGGGCTCCACCGAGAAGGTCATCCCCGGCTCGAGCGGCGTCCGGTCGCCGGCCACGATGGAGGGCGGCTCGTGCACGTCGAGGCCGATCCCGTGCCCCGTGCGGTGGACGAAGGCCTCGCCGTAGCCCGCCTCCTCGATCACCGCCCTCGCCGCGCGGTCGACGTCCTCGCAGGCGACCCCCGGGCGCACCGCCTCGACCCCGGCCTGCTGCGCGGCGCGCACCACCTCGTGCACGCGCGCGAGCTCGGGGGCGGGCTCGCCCACCACGACGGTGCGCGTGATGTCCGAGCAGTAGCCGGCCATGCGACCGCCGAAGTCGAGCACCACCGCGTCGCCCGGCTCGATCCGCCGCTCCCCCGCCTCGTGGTGCGGTGAGGCGCCGTTCGGCCCCGAGCCGACGATGGTGAACTCCACCGTTCCGTGGCCGTGCGCGCGGAGGGCCTCGGCCAGGTCCGCCGCGACGTCGATCTCGCGCCGACCGGCGAAGCGCACACCGAGGATGTCCGCGAAGGCCTCGTCCGCGCCCCTCGCCGCCCGTCGGAGGATCTCGAGCTCCTCGGGGTCCTTCACCGCTCGGAGCAGGGGCAGCGCCGCTCCGACGGTCGTGAACGCGACGTCGGGGCGCTCCCGCTGCAGCCCGAGGACGTGCGCCGCCCACGCGCCGTCCGAGATGGCCACGCGCCCGGAGGGCAGGAGCCGGGCCGTCAGGGCGTAGGGGTCCTCCCCGTCCCGCCATCCCCGGATCTCCAGGGCATCGGCCGCCGGCGAGGCGAGGGCTCCCGGCCGCTCCAGCTCCGGGACGATCAGCACCGGCTCGGCGTCGGGCCGCACGACGAGCGCGATGAGGCGCTCCAGCGGCAGGGGCGACCACCCGATGAGGTACGCGAGGTCCGAGCCGGGGGTGGCGATGAGGCCGGAGAGGCCGGCCCTCGCCAGCCGCTCCCGGGCCCGGTCCAGGCGCGCCCCGGCGTTCACAGCTTCATCCTGATCGCGTGGGGGACGACCTCGACCTCGGCCGGGGTCGTCCCCAGCACCTCGCCGTCCGCCTCGATCGGCAGCGGGCGATCCGCCTCGATGGTGATGGAGCGCCGGGCGCGCAGCTCCTCCACGTGGTCGTGGGGCAGGTGCTCGCCGCGGTAGATCTTCGGCAGGAGCGTGAAGGAGTCCGTCTTCGGCCCCTTGAACACCAGAACGTCGAGGACGCCATCCCCCGGGTAGGAGCGGGGCGAGATCCGCATCCCGCCGCCGTAGTACTGCGCGTTCCCCACCACGACGAGGTAGGCCGGCCCCTCGTAGGTCCGCCGCTCGTCGACCACCACCCGGACGCTCGCCAGCCGGAAGGTGGGCAGCGTGCGCCAGAACGCCACGAAGTACTTCGCCTGGCCGAACCGGGGCGACATGCGCTCGGCCCGAGCCGCGACGGCCGCGCCGAGCCCGGCCTCGGCCACGTTCACGAAGTGCCGGACGTCCGTCCCCCCGGACACCGTCGTGTACCGGATGCGCCCGACGTCCAGGGGGTACACGTTGTCGCCGGTCAGGTGGTAGCAGGCGCGCGTCGCGTCGCCGGGGAGACCGAAGGTGCGGATGAAGTCGCATCCCGAGCCGGCCGCGACGACCCCGAGCACCGCATCCTCCGCGAGCGGGCCGTGCTCCCCCATCATCCCGTTCACCACCTCGTGGACCGTCCCGTCGCCGCCCACGGCGACGAGGAACCGGGCGCCGGCCTGGATCGCCTCGCGCGCGAACCGGGTCGCGTCCCCCCGTCCCTCGGTCCGGAGCAGCGTGTACGGCAGGCCCCGAGCTCGGAGGGTGCGCTCGAGCTCCGGGATCTCCTCGGCCACGCGACGGCGACCGGCGTGGGGGTTCACGATGACGGTGAGGGGTCCGAAGGGGCTCGACACGCCGGGCATCCTACCGTCCGGCGGGCCCGAGCTCGGCCTCACACACCGGTGTAGGCGACCACACCGCGGTTCACGGCCGCGGCGGCCCGGCGGGCGATCTCCGCCGTCGGCTCCGGCGCCACCTCGGCGATCTGGCGCAACAGGTCGAGGAGCTGCTTGCAGGTCCGCACGAGATCACCGGGGGCCATGGTCGTCTCCTCCAGGACGGCCTCCAGGTCCCGGCCCTCCGCCCAGTGGTACGCCGGCTCGGCGAACCCGTCCTCGAGCTCGCGGCAGAGCTCGACGTGGTGCCGGTCCTCGGCGACCCGGATCCGGCGCCAGACCTCCTGGAGCTCCCGGTAGGCCTGGGCGGCCGCGGCCGTCGGCATCCGACCGGGCCGCGGCGCCCGCTCGCGCGACTCGTAGACGACGGTCGAGAGCAGCGCGGCGGCCTCCGCCGGCGTGAGCGGCTCGAGCAGGCCCTCGGCGATGGCCTCGGCGACGAGGACGTCGCCCTCGCCGTAGATGCGGGCGAGGAGCTCGCCCTTGGGGGTCGCGTCGAAGTCCCGCACGTAGCCGAGCTCCTCCAGCACCCCGAGGACCCGGTCGAACTGCCGGGCGAGGGTCTCCGTCCGCCCGCGGATCCGTCGCTCGAGCCCACGGATCTCACGCTCGAGCTGGCTCGCGCGCGCCGCCCACCGCTCGTGGGCGGGCCGATCGGGGCAGGCGTGACAGGGATGCTCGGCGGCCCGTTCCTCCAGGCGCCGGGCCTCCCGCTCCGCCCGCGCGTCCGACGCGGCGTGCTGGCGTCGCGGCGGTCGCACCTGGAGCGTCACGAGGCGCGCCGCCAGGTCCCGCCGGTACCGGGCGCTCCGCACGCTCCCCGACCGGGGCAGGGGCACCTTGGCCAGGACGAGCGGGGGCTCCTCGAAGTCCCTGACGGAGAGCCGGAAGGCGTGGCGGTCCTGCCCGAGGACCGTCGGCCTGCCCTCGCGGCTCGAGACGACCACGGCGAGGCCCCGGCGGCGGGCCCGCGGGACGAAGATCACGTCCCCCGGCCGCAGGCCGGCCAGGGCGGCCCGCACGGCCTCGGTCCGGGCCCGCTCCCGGCCGAGGCGGGCCTGCGCCCGGATCCGCTCGGCCCGCTCCCGCAGCCTCCAGTACTCCTCGAAGTCCCCGAGGTGGCACCGCATCTGCTCGCGGTACCCGGCGAGGTAGGCGCGGTCCCGCTCGAGCTCCCGCTCAAGGGCCACCACCGCCCGGTCCGCGAGGAACTGGGCGAAGGAGGAGTTGAGGAGGTGGTGGGCCTGCTCGCGCGTGTAGTTGCGGACCAGGTTCACCGCCATGTTGTACGAGGGACGGAACGAGCTCGTGAGCTCGTACGTCCGTGTGGAGGCCAGGGCGGCGACCCGCTCGAAGGGCACCTGCCGCTGGTACACGACGATCGCGTGGCCGATCTCGGCGATCCCGCGGCGCCCGGCCCGACCGGTGAGCTGGGTGTACTCGCCCGGCGTGAGCAGCTCGTGCCGCTCGCCGGAGAACTTCCAGAGGTCCTCGATCACCACGGAGCGGGCCGGCATGTTGATGCCCAGCGAGAGGGTCTCCGTGGCGAAGACCACCTTCACCAGCCCGGCCTCGAAGAGCTCCTCCACGGTCTCCTTGAACACCGGGAGCATCCCGGCGTGGTGCGCGGCCACCCCCGCGGCCAGGGCCTGAGCGCAGGCCCCGAAGCCGAGGGTGCGCAGGTCGGCGTCGTCCATCCACGCGACCCGCATCTCGGCGAAGTCGCGGATCCGGGCGGACTCCTCGTCCGTCGTCAGGCGGATCCCGGCCGCCATCAGCCACTCGACGCTCCGGTCGCAGCCGGCGCGGCTGAACACGAAGTAGATCGCGGGGAGCAGCCCGTGCTCGGCGAGGACCTCGACGACCTCCTCCCGCCGAGGGACGTAGACGCCGCGGGCGCGGCCCCGGGGACGATGCGGCGGGCCCTGCCGCTCGCGCAGGCGCATCAGCTCGCGGTCCAGCATCACGAGGTGCGGGTTGGGGACGAGCTCCCCGTCGGCCTCGACGTGCATCGGGTGCAGCTCGCGCCCCACGAGGTAGTGGTGCTGCAGGGGGACCGGGCGGCGCTCCTCGATCACCACCCGGGTCGGCCCCCGGAGCGTGCCGACCCACTCGCCGAACTCCTCGGCGTTGGAGATCGTCGCCGAGAGGCACACCACCGCCACCGAGATCGGCAGGTGGATGAGGACCTCCTCCCAGACCGCGCCGCGGTACGGGTCCTGGAGGTAGTGGACCTCGTCGAGGACCACGAAGCGGAGGTCCCGGAGCCCCGGGCTCTTCTCGTAGAGCATGTTCCGCAGGACCTCGGTGGTCATGACCACGATCGGCGCGTCGGGGTTGATCGTGTTATCCCCCGTCAGCAGCCCGACCTTGGCCGCGCCGTGGGTCGCGACGAAGTCCCCGAACTTCTGGTTCGAGAGGGCCTTCAGCGGCGTCGTGTAGAAGCAGCGGCCCCCGGCGTCGAGGGCGAGCTCGACGGCGTACTCGGCCACGACGGTCTTGCCGGAGCCGGTGGGGGCCGCGACCAGCACCGACTCGCCCGCGTGCAGCGCGGAGATCGCCTCGCGCTGGAAGTCGTCGAGGGCGAACGGGTAGCGGGCGGCGAACCGCTCGGGATCGATCACGCAGGCAGTCTACGGGCAGGCTCAGCGCAGCCCGCAGGCCGCGAGGTGCTCCAGGAGGAGGGCGTTGAACCGCTCCGGCGCCTCCAGGTTCGACAGGTGCCCCACGCCCTCGATCACCTCGAGCCGCGCGCCGGGGATCTGCTCGGCCATGGCGCGCGAGACCTCCGGAGGGATCAGCTGGTCCTCGGTGGAGGTGATCACCAGGGTCGGCACGTCGATCCCGGGGAGATCCGGCGTGGAGTCCGGCCGGTCCGCCATGCCCTCCAGCGCCGCGGCGATCGCCTCGGCCGACTGGTCGGCGATGAGCGCCCGGACCCGCTCGAACAGCTCCGCCGGGGCGTCCGGCGCGAGGAGCTTGGGCGGGTCGGCGACGAGGAGGTTCCCCTCCCGCCGCAGCCTCGCCGCGAGGTCCCGTCGGGCCTGCGCCGCGTCCGGCGGGTCGGCCACGGGCCGGGGATGCG
>ML214181.1:0-2814 GCA_004366195.1 Actinomycetota bacterium | reverse complement strand
ATCGTGGTGACGGGGCCGGCCAGGGGCGCCGATCCGAAGCCAGGATGGTCGGGGGCCACGACCCGGATCCCCGGCGGCACCACCTCCCGCTGCGGCGCCCACATCCGGGCGTCCAGCGGCCACGCGTGCAGGAGGAGGAGGCCGTCCATCATCCGCTCGGGAACACGGGCTGGAAGACGTCGGCGGCGAGCTGGACCTCGACGTAGTCGTGGTAGCCGTCGGCGAACACCCGACCGGCGAGGTCGAAGACCTCCTTCGCTCGCGTCGCGAGCTCGGTCGCGAGATCGCCGTCCTGCTCCGCGGCGTCGGCCGCGAGCAGCGCCGCCTGGTGGTAGAGGCGGAGCCCCTGCACCATCCGTGCTCGCGCGTTCACCGCGTTCAGCACGACGGCCATGTCGAACCCCTTGTTCCCCACGATGCCCGTCGCATCGACCGCCTCGAGCTCGTCGGCCGCCTTCGCGGCACGCTCGGCGACCGGCGTCGCCGCGTCGGCGAGGCCCGACGGATCGCCCTTGCCGTCCACGGCGTCGGCGAGGGCCGTGCGCAGGTCGGGGAAGGCGTCGAACCCGCTCGGCGGAACCGGCGTCCCGAGGGGGGCGAGGACCGGCTCGATCCGGCCCTGGAGCTCGAGCGCGGCGTTCCGCAGCCGTCGGGCGAGCTCCGCCTCCCTGGCCTGCGCCCGCTCCCGGGCCACCCCGTACCAGAGCCCCGCGACGAGCAGCACCATCGCCGCCGCACCCGTCCCGACCCAGAACGAGCGACGGGCGAGGATCGGCTTCCGGACGGGAACGTAGGTCGGCTTCGGGCCGCGGGTGATCGCCCGCGACCCGCCCTTCGGTCTGCTCTTGCCCTTGATCGCCATCCGGCCTACTTCCCGAGGGCCCGGCCGACGATGATAGCCGCCTCGTAGAAGAGCATCATCGGCAGCATCATCGCGATCATCGTGTAGGGGTCGGCGCTCGGCGTGATGAAGGCGGCGAAGATCGAGATCGCCAGGATCGCCCACCGCCGCCAGGCCCGCAGCTGGTCGGTGGTGATGAGCCCGAGGGCGGTGAGGAACACGAGGACGATCGGGAACTCGAAGGCGAGCCCGAAGGCGAGCGCCACGAGCATCACGAAGCTCACGAACCGATCCCCGGTGAGCAGCGGGACGAACCGGGAGCCCGCGAACCCGAGGAGGAAGCCCAGGGCCTTCGGCAGCGTCACGTAGGCGAGGAGCGCCCCCAGGACGAACAGCACGACCGAGCTCGTGACGAAGGCGATCGCGAACCGCCGCTCGCGCGTGGTGAGCCCCGGGACGACGAACCGCCACAGCTCCCACAGCACCACCGGCAGGGCGAGGAACAGCCCGATGAACACGACGATCTTCAGCTTGATGGTGACCGGGTCCACCGCGCCCATGAAGAACAGCCCGCAGTCCTCGGTGGGGCGGACGCTCGCCGGCACCGTCCGCCAGTAGTCGCAGTACGGCTTCAGCAGCAGGTCGAGGACCCGCCCATAGAGCACCCAGCCGACCACGGAGCCGACCGCGATCGCGATCACCGAGACCACGAGCCGGTAGCGGAGCTCCTCGAGGTGCTCGATGAGGGTCATCGTGCCCTCGGGGTCGCGCGGTTTGGGGCGGAAGCGCTCGGGGATCAGACGCATCGTCGACCTCGGATCAGCCCTCGCCCGCGCGGGGCTCCGTCCGGGCGGGATCCGAACCCTGTGGCGGGGGCGCCGGGGACGGCGAGGGTCGGCGCGACGGCGCCGGGTCCTCGGACAGGTCCACCCGGAAGGTCCGCTGCAGCTCGCGCCGGGCCCGCCGGATCTCGGCGAGACCTCGGCCGAGGGTGCGGGCGACGTCCGCCACGCCCTCCTCGGTCTCCTCGGCGGAGGCCCTCTCCCCGCTCTCCTCGGCCCCTTCGGGCTCCCGTCGCGTCGCCGGCTCGGCCACCCCGGGCTTCGGGAAGGTCGGCTTGGTCGGCTCGGCCTCGTCCAGGCCGAGCTGGATCGTCCGGGTCACCTCCTCCTGCGCCCGCCGGAGCTCGTGCACCCAGCGTCCGATGGTGCGGGCGAGCTCCGGGAGGCGCTGCGGTCCGACGATCACCAGCGCCACCAGCAGGATGACGAGCAGCTCCTGGGGTCCGATGTTGAACACGGGTCCCTGTCCGGGTCGGGGTGCGCCGGTATCCTACCGCCGGCGTCCGCCCGTCCGACCAGCGCGTTCCCGCAGCTCGTCGAGGTCCGCCTGCACCGCCCCGACCTCCTCGGCGAGGCGTCGGGCGGCCCGCCCCACGATGATCGCGTGGCGCACCAACGCGATCAGGACGGCCGTCGCGGCGGCCAGGGTGACGAGGGCGACGGCGAGCCACACGACCGCGACCGGGTGGAAGGCGCCGAGGAGGCTCGACATGCCGGCATCCTAGCGGATGCCGCGGTCGGGCCCGGCCTCACTGCCGAGCCAGGAGCCGCTCGATCCAGCCGTCGTCCTGCAGGGCGAAGTGGAAGTCGATGAGGTCGTCGAGGGTGAATGCCGGGGCGTTCGGGAGCGGTGGCCTGGGGTCGACGACGGCCTCGTCGTCGAACAGCTCGGCCGTCGTCGTCCCGCCCCGGCTGCGGACGTCGACGCCGGCCGAGACGAGGAGCGCCACGATCTTGCGATCCGCCCGCTTCTCGACCGGGTCGAGGCAGCTCGGGCAGGTGAACCGGTAGGTCCCCTCGCGGCCGCCCCGGGTGACCTGCAGGAGGATCGCCTCGGGCCCCATATCCACTTCCCCGCAGCGGGGGCACGTCGTCCGGATGGTGGTCATGTCACCCGCTGTATCGGCGATG
>SIRV01000115.1 GCA_004366195.1 Actinomycetota bacterium | reverse complement strand
TCCTCCTGGGCCTCGGCTGGTGCGACCGCGCCCTGGAGGGACCTCCCCGGGAGCGCTTCCGGGCGTTCGTGCGTGAGCTCGTCCGCCCGGCTCTCGATCGGCTGGGCTGGGAGCCGGGGGAGGGGGAGGGCGACGTGCGGCGCGCCCTCCGCGGCGCCCTGTTCGGCGCGCTCGGCGGGCTCGGCGCCGACCCCGAGGCGATCGAGCGGGCTCGGGAGCTCGAGGCCGCCGCCCGGGCCGGCGGGGAGGTGGACGCCGCGCTCGCCGCCGCCGCCGTGCAGGTCCTCGCCGTCCACGGAGGGGTCGAGGAGCTCGAGGCCTTCCGGCGCGCCGCCCGGGAGGCGCGGACGCCCCAGGAGCACCTGCGGTACCTCTTCGCGCTGCCCGAGTTCCGGGACCCGGCGGCCTTCGCCGTCGCGCTCGGCATCGCCCTCACCGACGAGGTCCGCCCCCAGGATCTGCCGCAGTACCTGGCGCGCGGCCTCGCCAACCGCGACCGCGGGCCCGAGGCCTGGGCGCTCGTCCGCGACCGCTGGGACGACATCATGGCCCGCGTGGCGCCGTCGGCGGCGATCTACCTCGCGTACGGACTGCGGGGCCTCACCGACCCCGCCGTGGTCGGGGAGGTGCAGGCCTTCTTCGCCGAGCACGACATCCCCCAGTCGGCGCTGCAGCTGCGGCAGATCCTCGAGTCCCAGCGCGTGCACGCCGCGTTCGTCGCCCGAGCGACCGCCGAGCTCGCGGGCTGGTGACGGCGTCCGAGCTCCGCCCGGAGGCTCAGGCGACCTGCGCCGGGTCGGTGTTCCCCCCGGAGATGATGCAGACCACGTGCTCGTCCGGGCCCGGCCGGTAGGCGCCTCGGAGGAGCGCCGCGAGGGACGCGACGCCTCCGGGCTCGGCGAGGATCCGGCACTCCTCCCACAACCGCCGCTGCGCCCAGGCGATCGTCTCGTCGGAGACGAGGACGGCGCGCTCGACGAACCGGCGGGCGATGGCGAAGCCGAGCTCGCCGACCCGCCGCGCGCCGAGGGAGTCGGCGGCGATGCCGCCGACCTCCACGTCCACCGGCTCCCCCGCCGCGAGCGCCGCGTGGAGCGTGGGGCAGGCCTCGGGCTCGACGCCGACCACGCGCACCTCGCCGGCGAACCAGGCCGCGACCCCGCCGATGAGCCCGCCCCCGCCGACGGGGACGAGGACCGTGTCGATCCCCTGGAGCTGCTCGCCGAGCTCCATCGCGATCGTCCCCTGGCCCGCCACGACGGCGGGCTGGTCGTAGGGGTGCAAGAAGACGGCTCCGGTGTCGAACGCGCGCTCCTCGCACGCCGCGTAGGCGTCGGCGTAGTACCCCGGTACCACGTGGACCTCGGCGCCGGTGGCCCGGATGGCCTCGATCTTCACCGGGCTCGCGGTGGAGGGCACGAAGATCTCCGCGCGCTGGCCGAGCACCCGCGCCGCGTGGGCGACCGCGAGGCCGAAGTTGCCCCCCGAGGGCGCGAGGACCCCGCTGTCGTCGAGCTCGGCCGAGAGCATGCGGCTGAACGCCCCGCGGGCCTTGAAGGAGCCGGTGTGCTGGAGCAGCTCGAGCTTGAGGGACATGCGTCCCGGCACGCCGAAGGCGTTCCGCTCCAGGCTGAGCACGGGCGTCCGGCGCACGTGCTCCCGGATGCGCTCGGCGGCCTCCTCGATGTCGAAGCGCGTGATGGGCGGGGGTTCCAGGCCCGGCGAGAGCAGGTCCACGGCGCGTATCCAACCACGCCGAGGGCCCGCCCGGAAGCCGCCCGCACTTGACAGCGGGGGGCGCGATGCCTACCGTTCGGCCCCGAACGACCGACACCGGGCGGAAGCCGGAGGAGAGCGGTGACGGACGCCATCGTCGAGGGCATCCCCGTCCCCACCGAGCACTGGATCGGCGGGGAACGGGTGGCATCCACCAGCTCCTTCGAGGACGTGTCGCCCATCGACGAGCGGGTGATCGCGGAGGTGGCGCGGGGCGGCGAGGCCGAGGTCGACGCCGCCGTCCGGGCCGCCCGTGAGGCCTTCGCGGTCTGGGGCGCCACGGAGCCGAAGCGGCGAGCGGAGATCCTCCACCGCATGGCCGACGGGGTCGAGGCGAACGTCGAGCGCCTGGCGGCGGTCGAGACCCGCGACAACGGCTCGCTGCTGCGCTCCATGCGGCGCTCGGTCATCCCCCGGGTGGCGCGGAACCTCCGGTTCTTCGCCGATGAGCTCCTGCGCCTGGGCGAGGAGCGGACCTTCGACGGCCACCGCGAGCGCATCGCGTGGGACCCGGCCGGGGTGGCGGCGGTGATCACGCCGTGGAACGCGCCCCTCATGCTCGCCTCCTGGCGGTTCGCGCCGGCGCTCGCGGCGGGGAACACCGTGGTGCTGAAGCCGCCGGAATGGGCGCCCCTCACGGCCTCGCTCTTCGCCGACATCGCGCGGGAGGCGGGGCTCCCGGACGGCGCGTTCAACGTGGTCCAGGGGATCGGCGAGGAGGCCGGCGCGGCCCTCGTCGCGCATCCCGGTGTGGACCGGGTCTCCTTCACGGGCTCGGTGGCGACGGGGCGGCTCGTGGCGGCGGCCGCCGGGGCGAACCTGACGCCGGTCTCGCTCGAGCTCGGGGGGAAGTCGCCGCTCCTCGTCTTCGCCGACGCCGACCTGGAGGCCGCCGTCCGCCAGGCGGTGAACCAGTACGACAACGCGGGCCAGGTGTGCCTGGCCGGGACGAGGCTCCTCGTGGAGGCGAGCGTGGCCGACGCGTTCCTCGAGCGCTTCCTCGAGCTCGCCCGCGGGCTCCGCCAAGGGGACCCGCGGGACGAGAGCACCGACATCGGACCCCTCATCACCCGCGAGCACCTGGAGCGGGTGGACGGGTTCGTGCGGCGCGCGAGGGACGCCGGCGCGCGCGCGATCCTGGGTGGCGGACCGAACGAGGAGCTCGGCGGCCTCTACTACCGCCCCACGCTGTTCGTGGACGTACCGCCGGAGGCCGAGATCCTCCGGGAAGAGGTGTTCGGGCCGGTCCTGACGCTCCAGACCTTCAGCGACGAGGATGCGGCGATCGCCCTCGCCAACGCCACCGACTACGGCCTCGCGGCGACCCTCTACACCGGCGATCCGGAGCGGGCGGAGCGGGTGGCCTCGCGGCTCGTCGCCGGGACCGTGTGGGTCAACTGCTTCTTCGTGCGCGACCTGGCCGCCCCCTTCGGGGGCGCGCGGAACTCGGGGATCGGGCGTGAGGGCGGAACCTGGTCGTTCGACTTCCACGCCGACGTCAAGACGATCTGCATCAGGGAGGGATGAGGGATGGGTGAGGTCGTCGGAGCCGCGCTCGTCGCGCACGTGCCGACCATCATGCTGCCGGAGGAGGTTCGGCTCGAGCTGAACGAGGGCAAGGAGATCACGCTGGTGCCCGGCCTGCGCCGGATGAAGACCGAGTGCATCGACCGGCTGAAGCCCGACACCGTGATCGTGTTCGACACGCATTGGGACTCCACGTTCGAGCACATCGTGACGGCCCACGAGCGCCGCAGCGGCCGGTTCACCAGCCACGAGCTGCCCCGCGGCATGTCGCAGATCCCCTACGACATCCCCGGGGACCCGGAGCTCGCGAAGCTCATCGCGGCCCAGGCGGAAGGGCGCGACGACTGCTGGATCCTGGCCTGCGATGACCCGTACCTCCCGATCTTCTACGGCACGGTCAACATCTGGACCTTCCTCGGGGATCCCGACACGCGCTGGATCAGCGTCGCCATCAACCAGACCTGCGACACGGAGGACTTCCTGCTCTTCGGCGAGCTGATCGGCAACGCGATCGCGCAGAGCGACCGTCGGGTGGTGCTCCTCGCCTCGGGGGGCATGACGCACCGCTTCTTCAACTTCAAGGAGCTCCGCAAGCGTGAGGCGCAGCGGGCCCCGGACAACATCTACTGCCTCGAGTACTACGAGGCCGACATGAAGGTCCTCGGCATGCTCGAGCGCGGCGATCACGCTGGGGTCATCGACTTCATGCCCGAGTACAAGAAGGCCTACCCGGAGGGGAAGTTCGGTCACTACCTGATGATGGCGGCGGCCCTGGGCGGTCGGGCCTGCACGGCGCCCGGAGAGCGGTTCTCCGAGTACGAGGCGTCGATCGGTACGGGGCAGGTGCACGTCTGGTTCGAGCGACCCGCGGGCGGCTGGACGGCCTAGCGGAGGGTTCCGAGCAGGAGGAGGTGGGGGAACGCATGGCGAGCGGACAGGAGCTCGGGTACGAGCGCTTGGGGGCCAAGCGCCTGTCGCTGGTCGACGTGATCGCGCAGTCGGTGGGGTTCATGGGGCCGGTCTTCTCGGCCGCCTTCCTGATCCCGCTCATCGCGGGGTTCAGCGCCGCGGGGAAGGGAGCCGGCGTGGCGACGCCCTTCGCCGTGCTGCTGGCGGCGATCGGCACCTTCGCGCTCGGGTGGATCGTCGCCCAGTACGCGAAGCGGGTCCACGCGGCGGGGTCGCTCTACGACTACGTCTCGATGGGGCTCGGGCAGCAGGCCGGAGCGGCCACGGGGTGGCTCTACTACGGGGGGACCACCGTCCTCGCCTCGGCCATCGCGGTCCTCGTCGGCTGGTTCGTCCACGACGTCGTCTTCCCGAGCGTGTTCGGGGTGGACTCGCCCTTGCCGATGATCGTCTGGAGCGCGATCTACGTGGCGGCGGTCTTCCTGATCATGTACCTGGGGGTGCAGCTCTCGACCCGGGTGCAGCTGGCGCTCGCGCTCGTCTCGGCCGCGGCGCTGCTGCTGTTCTTCGTCAAGGTCATCGTGGACGTGGGGGGCGGGAACAGCCTGCGGGCGCTGAACCCCGCGGAGGCGGCCGACGGCCTGCCGGGGATCCTGTTCGGGGTCCTGTACGGCGTCCTGATCTTCGTGGGGTTCGAGACGGCGGCGAACCTCGCCGAGGAGACGGCGGAGCCGAAGCGCGAGATCCCGCGCGCCGTGCTGCTCACCGTGGTGATCGTCTCGGCCTTCTACCTGATCGCCTCCTACGCGCAGGTCGCCGGGTTCGGCTTCGACCCGAACCTGATCCTGGACCCGGAGATCGCGGCGGCGCCGGTGTTCGCGCTCGGTTCTCCGGACTTCTACGGGTCGGACCTGATCGTGAAGTTCCTCATCGTCGTGGTGTTCCTCGACATCATGGCGGTCGGGCTCGGCGCGGCGGTGGCCTCGACGCGAGGGGTCTTCGCCCTCGCGCGTGATCGGCGGATCCCCGGGGCGCTCGCCGCCGTGTCGGAGTCCCGGGGCACGCCGCTCGGCGCGATCGTCTTCGTCGAGGGCTTCTCGGTCCTCATGGTGCTCTTCGCGGAGCTCTGGGACGGGCTGTTCGCGATGCCGGAGACGCCCCACTACTTCGCGATGTTCGCCTGGCTCTCGACCTTCGGGGGGTTCTGCCTGATGGTGGTCTACGGGCTGATGGCGGTCGGCGCGTTCCGCGGCCTGGCCGACCACCAGAACCGGGTCGGCGTGATCCTGGCCGGTCTCGTGGGGCTGGCGACCGCCGTCGGCGCCGTGTTCGGGGGCATCTACAAGCAGCCGAACCCGACGAACCTGGTGTGGGTGTACGCGGCGGTCTGGCTCGTCCTCGGGATCATCGTGACCACCCTGGTGCGGGGCCGCGAGCCGGCCAGCCAGGTCCTCGCCGACCTGCGGAGCGAGACCGAGATCTGAGCGCACGCTCGGGCGGCCGACCGCCGAACCGGTGCCCCGCGGGTAGCATCGGGTCCGTGACCGGCGACGGGCCGTCCCTGCGGCTGGACGTCTCGCGCGAGGAGGCGCTCCGGCACGCCGCTCGCATCATCGTCCAGGCCTGGCGGAGCTTCGACCGGTTCCGGCCCGAGGAGCCGCCGCTGGACGAACGCGTGCTCGCGCTGCTCCGCTCCGGGCTTCCCGAGGAGGGCGTCCCGACCCACGAGGCCCTGGAGGACGCCGGGCGGGTCCTCGACGAGTCGATCGCGCAGCCCCGGCCGAGGTACTTCGCGTTCATCGGCTCGAGCGGGCTCGAGATCGGGGCCATCGCCGACGCGCTCGCGGCGACCTACGACATCAACCTGGCGGTGGACGCGCGCGCCGCCACCGTCATCGAGCAGCAGGCCGTGCGGTGGGTCGCGGGGTTCGTCGGCTACCCCGCCGGGGGCGGGGCGTTCACGAGCGGCGGCACGATCAGCAACATGACGGCGCTCTCGGCCGCGCGCGAACGGGCGATGCCGGGGAGCCGCCACGGGGGCATGGCCGAGCGCCGCGCCGCGGTGTACTGCTCGCGCGAGGTCCACTACTCGATCACGCGGGCGGTCGAGCTCCTCGGGATCGGCTCGGCCAACCTCCGGGCCCTGCCGATCGACGAGCGCCGGCGCCTCCGCCCGGACGCCCTCGCCGAGGCGATCGACCGGGACCTCGCCGACGGGGTGACGCCGGTCGCCGTGGTCGCCTCGGCGGGGACCACGCTCACCGGGGCGATCGACCCGATCGGGGAGATCGCCGAGGTCTGCGAGGCGCGGGGGGTGTGGCTCCACGTGGACGGCGCCTACGGCCTGCCGGCCGCGGCCGTGCCCTCGATGCGCCCGGCCTTCGCCGGGCTCGAGCGCGCCGACTCGGTCTCGGTCGACGCCCACAAGTGGCTGTACCTGCCGAAGGCCTGCGGGGTGGTGCTCGTCAAACGGCAGGAGGACCTCGTCGCCGCCTTCGCCCACCGCGAGGGGTACCTGCCGCACCAGCAGCACGAGCTCCACGCCGTGGACATCACGCTCGAGTACTCCCGACCGTTCCGAGCGCTGAAGGCCTGGCTGGCATTCCGCGTGCACGGCGCGCCGGCCTTCCGGGCGGCGATCGAGCGGAACCTCGCCGAAGCGCGCCTGCTCTACGAGGAGATAGGTCGCTACGAGGACCTGGAGGCGCTGGCTCCGCCCCAGCTCTCGATCGTGCCCTTCCGCCACGTGCCGCCCGGCGTGCGGGACGTGGACGCCCACAACGCCGCCCTCGCCGAGGCCCTCCAGGCCGACGGGCGGGTGTACCTCGCCTCGGCGCTGATCGACGGCCAGGTGTATCTGCGGCCCTGCTTCGTGAACTTCCGCACCACCGAGGAGGACGTGCTCGCGCTGATCGGGATCGTCCGCGAGCTAGGCGCGCGCCTCGCCGCCCGCGCGTGAGAGGATGACGGGCGTGGAGGACCGCGCGCGCGAGGATCACCGGGAGGTCTGGGGGGACGAGCCCGAGGAGCGGGACGCCTCGGCGACCCTGGCCGAGTTCGCGCCGGAGGAGGTGGTCGTCCGGTGGCACGACCACTGGGCCTTCGTGCCGCTCAAGGTCGTCTGGCGGTTCATCCGCCGCAGCGGCAAGCGGATCGCGGTCACGGTCGTCGGGTTCGCCGTGCTCCTGGCTGGGGTGGCCATGCTCGTGCTGCCGGGCCCGGGATGGGCGGCGATCTTCCTCGGGCTCGCGATCCTCGCGACGGAGTACGTCTGGGCCCAGCGCCTGCTGAAGATGGCCAAGGAGAAGGCGGGGCAGGCCAAGGACGCGGTGCTCCGGCGGAACCGCTCGGAGCGTGTGGAGGGGGAAGGTTCATCGGGCTCCGGGTAGCGGAGGCCGAGCTCGGGATGGCGAGGCTGGAGGGCTACCGGGTGGGCAGGAACGGGG
>SIRV01000114.1 GCA_004366195.1 Actinomycetota bacterium | reverse complement strand
GCGCATCCCACGCGCCAGCGCCAGCGCGCCGGCCACGATCACGTCCCCCCGCCCCGGCGCCATCACGGGGATCGCGGCTCGCTCCGCGTTGGTCATCCGGGCAAGCTCGCCCAGGATCCGCTCGGCCTCCGCGAGCGACAGCCACGTCCGGTGGGTCCGCTCGGGGTCGTAGCGGTCGAGCCCGAGGGAGATGGCCTGCACGGTCGTGGCGGTCCCCGCCACCGAGATCAGCGTCCGCGCCCGCCCCACCGCGAGCCCCGCCGCCACCTCGTCGAGGACGATCTCGATCGCGGCCGCCATGGCCTCGAGCTCGGCCGGGCTCGGAGGGTCGGTGGTCACGAACCGCTCGGTGAGGCGGACGCTTCCGAGCTGGGTCGAGACGGCGGCGAGGGGCCGTCGACCCGCCGCCGATGTCGAGCACGAGGTGCGGCGGCGGCGCGAGCGTGGGGTCCAGCCCCTCGGTGGCGCCGAGGAACGACAGCGCCGCCTCGCGCTCGCCGGAGAGCACCTCGAGCTCGGTCCCCGCGTGCTCCCGGACCGCGGCCGCGTACCCCTCCCGGTTCGAGGCGTCCCGCACCGCGCTGGTCGCGGCGACGCGGATCCGCTCGGCGTGGAGGGCCCGCGCCCGCCGGCAGTACCAGGCGAGGACCTCGACCGTGCGCCGCAACGCCTCTGGGTCCAGCCGGCCCCTCTCATCCACCCGGTACCCGAGCCGCGTGATGACCATGTCGCGCGCGAGCTCGCGGAAACCGCCCGCCGGATCGGGCTCGGCCACGAGGAGCCGGATCGAGTTCGTGCCCTGGTCGATGGCCGCGACCCGACCGGGACGCTCCTCGTGGACCGGCTCCACGCGCTCGGCGACCCAGGCGCCGACCGGGTCCGGGCCGCCGGCCAGATGGTGGGCGTAGTGGGCGTGGAGGCACTTGATGCCGACCCTGGTCCCGCCGACGCCGCCGAACGCCCGGGCCTCCGGGGCATCGCGCGCCCGCTCGGCCGCGTACGCGTCGTGGGCGGCGGCGAGGGCCCGCGCGAACCCCTCGTCCCGCTCCGCCCGCGCGTTCAGCGCGGCGATGGCGCCCTCGGACTCCAAGCGCGAGACGGCCCGCACCGCCTCCGGGCACGTCAGCCAGAACAGCGTGGGGAAGGGCCGACCTTCGGCGTCGAACGGCCGGTTGCGGATGACGAGCGGATGGCCCGGCGCGCAACGCGCGACCACGGTGAACGGGATGGTCGGCTCGCGCCCGAGCTGCTCGCGAACGACCTCGAGATCGCTCCCCCGGAGCTCGCCCACGACGGGGAGGCTACTTGCGCTTGTGCTCGACGGCCCGCTTGAAGTCCACCTGGCGCTCCTCGCTCTGGCGCATGAACCGCTTCAGGCGGGCCTCGAAGTCCGGATCCACGCCACGACGCGGACGCGGCGGCGCGGGGTCCTGGAGCGCCTTGATGGAGAGGTCGATCTTGCCGTCTTCCTTGATGGCGATGATCTTCGCCTGGACGACGTCGTTCTCGCGGAGGTGGTCGTGCACGTCGCGCACGTAGTTGCGGTCGATCTCCGAGATGTGGACCAACCCGACCTTCCCGCCTTCGAGGGTGAGGAACGCCCCGTAGGGCGTGATGCGTGTGACGGTCCCCTCGACGACCGCGCCGACCTCCAGCTCTGCCAAGACTCTCCTTGCTCCGCTCGTGGGCCCCCCTTCGGAGCCCGGGGCCTCACTATCCCACCGGGTTGTCGCGCTCGTCAATCAAGGGGCTCGGCACCCAGGACCGTCCACCCCAGGGATCGCGCGGCCCGGGGCTGCCGGAGGTCGAACGTGACGATGGGGACGGCCCCGGCGCTCGACCTTGGCCGCGCGGAGGTGCAGGGCTCCGGGGTGCGGGCCCCCGTGCGGCGATACCGGTGGCCGCCTCACATACCTCGCGGGTCAGCTCGACCACGCAGCAGACGCCGTGGTCGCGCCGCCGCTGTCGGCGCGCCCGGAACCGCGGCGCGCTCGGGGTAGGCGGAGAGGCGGGCCTTGAGCTCACGCACCGACACGTCGCCCACGTGCCCAGGTCACCAGATGGAGTGGCCACCAGGATCGCGGACCGGATCGCGGCAGCGGTCAGCACTCCTCCGGCCGGGCGGCGTCGGGCACGACGAGCGCGATCTCGCCGGGACGAACCATGCCGAGGCAGGCCCGCGCCAGGCGCTCGAGCTCGACCGGGTCGTGGAGGCGGGCGATCTCGGCGCGGAGCCGGTCGTTCCGAGCCTCGAGGGCCGCCGCGCGCCGCTCGAGCGCCGCGAGGCGCGCCCGCTGATCGAGGTACTGGCGGGCGGGGACCAGCATGAGGAGCAGGAGGACGCCCATCGCGACGAGCAGCGCCGCCGCCCGGCCGGTGAGGCGGGGGCGATGCCGCGGGATCGTCCGGGCCCCGGCGCTCACCCGACCGCCCTCCGGATCGCCGCGGGGCCGGCGTAACGGGCGGTATCGCCGAGGTCCTCCTCGATCCGGAGCAGGCGGTTGTACTTCGCGGTGCGCTCGCCGCGGGCCGGCGCGCCGGTCTTGATCTGGCCCGCGCCCGTCGCCACCGCGAGGTCCGCGATCGTGGCGTCCTCGGTCTCGCCGGAGCGATGGCTGACCATGACGCCGTAGGCGTGGCGGCGCGCGAGGTCGACGACGTCGAGGGTCTCGGTGAGCGTGCCGATCTGGTTCACCTTCACCAGGATCGCCGTCGCGACGCGCTCGCGCAGGCCACGCTCCAGGCGCTCGGGGTTCGTCACGAAGATGTCGTCCCCGACGAGCTGAACGCGCGCGCCGAGCTCGGCGGTGAGCTCCGCCCACCCGTCCCAGTCGTCCTCGGCCAGGCCGTCCTCGATGGAGACGATGGGGAAGGCGTCCAGGAGCCCTCGGTAGAAGGCGATCATCTCGGAGGCCGAGCGCGCCCCGCCCGCGACGTGGTACGCGCCGTCCCGGTACACCTCGGAGGCCGCGGGGTCCATGGCGAGGGCCATCTCCTCGCCGGGCTCGAGCCCCACGGTCTCGATCGCCCGGACCATCAGCTCGAGCGCCTCGGCGG
>ML214180.1:3605-4670 GCA_004366195.1 Actinomycetota bacterium | reverse complement strand
TCGCGCAGCGCCGGCTGCGAGGTGCTCGCCACGCGCAGACGCTGGATGCGGCCGACGAGCTCGTCGCCGGAGATCGTCCCGTGGGTCGCGATCTCGGTGAACGTGACGTCCTCGAACCGGTTGAACTGCAGGGCGTTCACGGCGTTCGTGAGCCGCCAGACGACCTCGGTCGCGTCCCACTCGCTGTAGGCCATGGAGCGGTTGGAGACCGTGAAGGGCTCCCCGTCCTCCGTGGTGCCGGAGATCGTCCAGACGAGGTCCGCGGTCCCCTCCCCGGGGTAGTGGCCGAGGACGGCCGAGTAGTTCAGCCACAGGTGGGCCCAGACGATGTACTCCAGCCACCACCCCCAGGTGTGGAGCGCCTCGGTGGTGCCGTGGCGCCGGTTCCCGGTGTCCCGGCTCATGAGGTGGCTGCGGATCAGCGTGGCCCGGGGCTCCTGACCGACGACGCCGGCGATGCCGGCGAAGCGGTCCTGGACGACCGTCCCGCGAGGCTCGGTGAGGAGCCCGAACCGGTAGCCCGGGCCGCCCCACTCCTTCGTCGTCACGACCATGAGCCCCTCGGCGCCCGCCAGGCCGAGGGAGACCTCGCCGGGCGCGTCCCAGAAGAACGGGTGCCCGAAGGCGACCACGTAGTCGCCGCAGGCCGCCGTGGCCGTCCCCGTCGCGTACAGGGAGGCGTCCCCGTAGGAGATCGCAGCCCCGAGGGGCTCCCCGGGGGCGAACTGGGTCGGGGTGACGGCGCTCGCGGAGATCCGGGCCGCCGCCGCTCGGTACACGAAGACGTTCTCGCCCCGCTCGTCCAGGCGCGCCTGGAGCTCGGCGACCTTCGCGGGCGGCAGGCCGGCGACCCCGAGGGGTGTGGGGAGGGCGCGGAACGTGCCCTGGACCTCGGAGGGGGACACACCCTCCGCCGCGGCGATCTCGCGGCGGATGGCGTCGGTGGGCCGGATCGTGCGGGCCAGCCGGAGCGGCGCGCCCTGGGCGGCCTCGAGGACCTCGAGCATCGGCTTCGCGGGGGTGAGCACGCCGAACGTCGGGTCCTCCCAGAACACGGCGGAGACG
>ML214180.1:0-3568 GCA_004366195.1 Actinomycetota bacterium | reverse complement strand
CTTCCCGTTCACGTAGGCGGGCGATCCCGACATGCCGAAGAACACCCCACCGGTGGCGTCGAGGAAGGACTCCGGGCCGGTGATGCGGATCACGATCGCGTCCAGGCCGAGCATCCAGCCGTCGGGGATCGTGCCGACGACCTCGAACTCGAAGGGCACCGGCTCGGTGCCGTCGAGCGTGGTCAGGCCGTCGCCGGTGACGCCGGGCGTGAGCCTGGCCTGCGAGATGATGGCCGGCGGGTCCTCGCACGGGGTGGCCGCCGGCGCGGCGCTCGGGACCAGCAGGGTTCCGAGGAGCAGGAACGCGCCGGCGAGCAACGCCAGCCGGCGCCAGGTGGAGCGTGGCAAGGACATGGTGCCCCCCTCTCGGGCGAACCTCCATGCGATAGACGGCCGACGCCCGGTTCCCGTTCCCCTATGCTCGTGGCCATGTGGGCGGTGCCGCTGGCGGCCGGGGCGATCGCGCTCGTCTTCGCGGCTCTCCTGGTGCGACACTACACCCTCCGTCGCCGCCCGGCGCAACTCCTGTGGGCCGCGGCGCTCCTGATGTACGCGGGGGCCTCCCTCGCGCTCGCCCTCGGGGTCCTCGACGGGTGGAGCGGGGCGGAGTACCGCTGGTACTGGGCTCTGGGGGCCGTGCTGAACGTGCCGTACCTCGCGGCGGGAGAGCTGTTCCTGCTCGTCCGGGACCGGCGGGTACGGCTGGGGGCGATCCTCTCGATCGTGTTCGCCACGGCGTTCGCCCTGGCCCGGGTGCGCACGGGGACGCTCGACCTCGCCGCCCTCGGACGGGACCTCCCGCTCGGCAGGGAGGCCTGGCGCCGGGATCCGTTCGTCCTCGACCTCGCCCGGTACTACGCCTTCCCCGCCTACTTCTTCCTCCTCGGCGGCACCCTCTGGTCGGCGTGGCGGATGCGCGGTCGGCCCGACCTCCGGGACCGGTTCTTCGGGACCCTGGGGATCGCGGTCGGCGCGACGGTGGTGGCCGCCGGCTCGGCGTTCGCACTCACGGGGCAGCTCGTGGGGTTCTCCGCCACGCTCGCGGTGGGGATCGCGGTGATGTTCTGGGGGTTCCTGCGGGCATCCCGCCGACCGGCCTCCGCGAGCCCGTAGGCTCGCCGCTCAGGCGGCGAGGTCCGCGTGCCAGGTACGGCCCTCGACCCGGGGTCGCTCCGGCTCCTCGCCGAGGGGTTCCTCGGTGATGAGGATCTCGTCGAACCGGGTGGGGTCCACGGTGATCCGGAGGAGCACGATGCCGTCGCGTGGGGCGAAGGGCTCGCCCACCGGGTGGAAGACCCCGTCGCTGCCGAGCCACAACCGGTACGCGTGCCCCGGCTGCGGCGCGGGGACGCCCTCCCCGTAGAGGTAGAGCTGCTCCTCGTGGGCGACCTCGACGAGGCCGCCGGCCGTCGTCGCCGACATGGCCTCGAGCGGCACGGGGTTCGTCGAGGGGTCGCGCATGGCGCTCAGCATCTCGACGGCGGTGATCCGCTCCGCCTCGGCCCGCGTGGCCCGGCTCCCCAGGGACGCGGACAGGCCGGCCATCCCGACGAGCGCCGTGATGCCGACCGCCGCGGCGACCAGGCCCAAGCCGCGGCGGGGGCGCCGGTCGCCCTCCCGGATCTCGCGACGGATCCGAGCGAGCAGGAGCTCCGGCGGATCGACCGGCCGGGCGGCGAGCGCGAGCTCCCCGACGACGGCCTGGAGGTCGTCGACGGCGTCGCGGCAGGTGCCGCAGCCGGGGACGTGCTCGGCGAGCAGCCGCTCGGCCTCCGCCTCCTCCTCGGCCCCGAGGGCAGACAGGGCATGGCCGGCGAGGAGCTCGAGCTCCCGTTCGTGCTCCCGCGTCACCCCTTCATCCCTCCTGCTCCAGCGCGCGCCGCAGCTTCCGCATCGCCGCCAGCGTCCGCGTCTTCACCGTCCCGAGCGGGATCCCGAGCTCCTCGGCGATCCTCGTCTGCGTCGCCCCTCCGAAGTACGCCATCTCCAGCACCGTGCGCTGCTCGGGCGGCAGCTCGTCGAGGGCGGCCAGCACCCGCTTGCGTCGGAGCTCGAGGTCGGCGTCGCGCACGACGCCCTCCGCTACATCTTCGCCGACGGGGGGCTCGAGGTTCGCGGCCCGCTCCCCCCGATCCCGCAGGCGCTGCTCCCGGCGGACCGCGTCCACCGCCCGGTGGTGGACGAGGGAGAGGAAGAACGTGCGGAAGGGCCCGCGCGCCGGGTCGTAGGCCTCGGGGGCGCGCCAGAGGGCGAGGAAGGCGTCCTGCACCACCTCCTGCGCCAGGGCCTCCTGCGCCGTGACCCGGCGGGCGAGGCCGTAGGCCACCCCGGCGTACCGCCGGTACAGGGCCTCGAAGGCCTCGCCGTCGCCGAGCGCGACGCGGCGGTGCAGCTCGAGATCCGCCCGGTCGGCCTCGTTCACCCGACCGTTGTAGCAGACGCCGGTACCATCTCGGGCCGATGGTCTCCGTGACCCTGTACTCGCGCCCGGGATGCGGGCTCTGCGACGAGGCCCGGGAGGTCATCCTCGCGGAGCGCGCGCGCACGCCCTTCGCCTTCGAGGAGGTCGACGTGAGCGCCGACGACGCGCTGGAGCTCGAGTACGGGATCCGGATCCCGGTGGTCCTCGTCGACGGCGTGGAGGCGTTCGAGGTCCGGGTGGACCCTCAGGCCTTCGCCGCCCTGGTCCGAGCCTGAGGGTGGGGCGCAGGTCTCGGACCGTGAAACCGTCGTCGGCGCGGGCTACGCTTGAGCGGTGAGCACCCGTCCCATCCCGGAGGCGACGGTCGGGCGCCTCCCCATGTACCTGCGGGTCCTCGTCGAGCTGGCGGAACGCGGGGTCGCCACCGTCTCCTCCGAGGAGCTCGCCGTCGCGAGCGGCGTGAACTCCGCCAAGGTCCGCAAGGACCTCTCCTACCTCGGGTCGTACGGGACGCGGGGGATCGGCTACGACGTGGCGTACCTGATCCACCAGATCCGGCGGGAGCTCGGTCTCACCCAGGACTGGCCGATCGTCATCGCGGGCGCCGGGAACCTCGGGCAGGCCCTCGCCCGCTACCGGGGGTTCGCCGAACGGGGGTTCCGCGTGGTGGGCCTCGTCGACGCCGACCCCGAGAAGGTGGGCCGCGAGGTCGACGGGCTCCGTATCCGACCTCCGGAGGACCTGCCGGCCATCGTGGAGGAGCACGGCGTGGCGATCGGGATCATCGCCACCCCGGCGGCGGCCGCCCAGGAGGTGGCGGACGCCATGGTGGCGGCGGGGATCCGGTCCATCCTGAACTTCGCGCCTGCCACCCTCTCGGTGCCTCGCGGGGTCTCGGTCCGCAAGGTGGACCTCGCGGTGGAGCTGCAGATCCTCACCTACTACGAGCAGCGCCGCGCGGCCCTGGCCGAGGTCGGGGCGCCCGTGGTGGGCGACGACGGGACGCTCGGCCCGGACAGCGTCAGCGCGCGATCGTGAACCAGAGCGTGATGAACACCGCGAGGACCATCACGCCGAACAGGATGAACTGCACGCTTCCCTGCTCGATGAGGGGGGCGGTCTCGGCCAGCACCTCGGTCTCCTCCT